>NZ_JAAVUO010000031.1:0-37744 GCF_012163165.1 Natronococcus sp. JC468 | reverse complement strand
TCGTCCCAGACGCGGATCGCGCGGTCGGCGCCCTTGGCGAGGGCCTGCCGGATCGTCTGCTCGCAGTCCTCGGGACCGATCGTCACCGTGACGACTTCGTCGGCAATGCCCCCTTCCTGGAGCTGGACGGCCTCCTCGACGGCGTAGTCGTCCCACTCGTTGAGATCGGTGCCGAGGTACTGCTCGGCGATCGTCGTTCCCTCGATCTCGAACTCGTTTTCGACGGTCGAGACCTCTTTAACTGTGACTAGTATTTTCATCTTTGTGGCACAAATCGGTAAAAGGAACGCTTATGATCAGCTGGCCCATCGATTTCGACGATTTTCAGTTCAACCGGGTCGCCGATTTCGAGGTCGCCGTAGCTGGCGTCGTCAATCCGAGCTGAGAGTTTTATTGGACCTAAATCTACGGCAGCGACGACGTACGGAACGTCGTGCTCGCTCAGCCCTAGCGGCAGGCCGCCACGTACTTCCGAGAAAGCGAATAGTTCACCTTCGTGAGGGAGTTCGACGTACTCGAGATTATCACCCGTACATTCCGGACAGACGATCCGAGGCGGAAAGTGAATTTCCTCACAGTCACAACACTGTGTCGTTGTTAACTGTCCCTCTTGGAGATTGCCGTAGAATTCGTGTATCTGTGTCTGATCTTCGGTCTGCAAATCGTAGAAATCGAGCAGTCGCGGTAGTTCGATCTCTTCGGGCACCGAGATGCGTTCTCTTTTACCACTATTGGAATCTGTCGTATCAGTCATCGTTGATCACGGTCTAAGACCATTACGCTGTGGACCGACCCGCTTCCACTCAAGTTGTGGAGAAGCCCGGTCGTCGGGTTATCTACCTGGCGATCATCCGCGACGGTACCTTGGAACTGCTGGGTAATTTCCAGTGCCTGTGAAACGCCTGTCGCGCCTAGCGGGTGACCACAGCCGAGCAGGCCGCCACGAGGGTTAACCGCGACATCACCATCGATGTAGCTGCGGCCGTCTTCGATAAACTGACCCCCTTTGCCTTCCTCGGCGAAACCCAGTTCCTCGTACTCGATAATTTCGCTGATCGAGAAGCAGTCGTGAATCTCCGCGACGTCGATCTCGGCAAGCGGATCGTCGATACCGGCCTGATCGTACGCCGACTGGGAGGCTTTGCGGGCTTGGGGCCAACCATCGAACGACGGAAGGTTGTTGATCGAGTTGCCTGCCATCGAGGATTGCCCGCTACCGGTGATCCAGGCGGCCGTATCGGTGACCTCACGTGCTTTCTCTTCGCTCATCAGGATTACGCCCGCCGCACCGTCGGTGATCCCACTGCAGTCGTAGAGATGTAGCGGCGGGGCGATTTCTGGCGAATCGGTAATCTCGTCTGGATCGATTTCCGACTGGAACTGGGCGAACTCCGTTTTCGAGGCGTTAGTCTTATTCTTAGCGGCGACCAGTGAGAGTTGTTCGCGAGTCGTGCCATACTCATGCATGTGCCGCTGGGCATACCACGCGAAAAACGGCGGAGCGGCCAGTCCGTTGACTCCGTCGAACTCTCGGTCGAGCACGTTCGCCATCGAGGACTGAACCTCAGGCATGTGTTCGCGGCCGAGGTTCATTTTCTCGACGCCCAACACAAGCGCGACGTCGAGCTGACCGGCTGCGATTGCGAGCCAGGCGTACCGAAGCGCCGCTTGACCGCTTGCACACGCCAGTTCGGTTCGGGCGATCATCTCGTCGACGTCGATGCCGAGTAGTTCCGCCACCATCGGCGCGACGTGCGTCTGGTTGGCGAACCGCTCGGGCTGGACGGCTCCGACGAATAGTCCCTCGATATCTTCGGGACCGACATCGGGGATAGCGTCGAATGTCGCTTTGCCACCCTCCTGAGCCAGGTCCTTCCAAGTGGCCTTTCGGTCGCCCCAGTTAGTCTGTCCCCCACCGACGATTGCGACGTTTCGCGTCATCTCACTCACCTTCGAATTGTGGCTCGCGATTCTGGCGGAACGCCGTTACGCCCTCGAACATATCGTCGGTGGTCGACAGCAGTGCGAATGCCTGTTTCTCCATCGTGAGGGCGGCGTCGAGGCTGGCTTCCTGGCCGTCGTTGATGACCCGCTTTGCGGCCTTGAGTGCGATTGGCGGGCCCGATACTAGATCGGAGAGGACGCTGTTAACGGTGTCCTCGAACTCATCGGCGGGAACGGCGTGATTGAGGATCCCCCACTCCTCGGCCTGCGTGGCGTCGAACTGCAGACCGCGGAAGACCATCTCCTTCGTTCGCGCTTCGCCGACGAGCCTGACGAGACGCTGAGTCGCGCCACCGCCGGGGATCAATCCGAGATTGGATTCCGGCGTCCCGATCTGCGAGTCTTCGGTTGCGATTCGGATGTCACAAGCGAGCGCCAGTTCGAGGCCCGCTCCGAGACAGAAACCGTTGATCTTGGCGACGGTTGGCCGGTCAAACTCGGCGACGGTTGTGAACATTTCGTCGACATCCATGATGTCGGTCGGTTCGCCTGCTGTGAAGCCCGTGATATCCGCGCCTGAACTGAACGCTTTCTGTCCAGCCCCACTGAAGACGACACAGGAGACCTCGTCGGTATCGACGTCGCTCAGGAGTCGATCTATCTCCATGAACATGTCCTCCGACATCGAATTCATGCGCTCCTGGCGGTCGAGCGTGACCTCCAGCACCCCGTTGTCGTCGATTTCCCACTCGAGGTAATGATAGGGTGGATCGACCCGATAGTCATAAAAGCCCTTACCAGCGTTCTCTCCGGTGAAACCCTCTTCAACGAGTTCGACAAGATAGTCAGCAGGCTCGTACCGTTCGGCACCGTACTCCGCATACAGATTCTCGAGTTTCTGGAGAACGCTATCGAGTCCGATACGGTCTCCACGTCGACACATCCCCTCGGGGAAGTTCCCGCCGAGACGAAGCCCAATATCGATCGCTTCGGGCGTCGCGACGTCATTGCCGACGAGCCACGCCGCCTTATTGATCATTACTGCTTCAATTCGAAGCGTATCTACGTCGCTGATATCTTCCGGATCGTAGTTGACCCCGTCCCCGTTTTCGTAGTCGTAGAAACCCTTGCCGCTCTTTTTTCCTAAGTTGTCGCTCTCAACCTTCTTTTCGATAGCCGGAGAGACGGGTTGATCGGATTCATTGCGGTAGTGATACGCAATATCGATCCCGCCGAAGTCGTTGAGTTCGAACGGTCCCATCGGATATCCGCGCTCGTAGACCATCGTTGCGTCGGTCTCGCGAGTCGTCACCTCGTCGTTCGAGAGCATCCACGCCGCTTCCTCCATAAACGGCACGAGAACGGTGTTAACAACGAAACCGTGAACGTCTTTCCGAACGTAGATCGGCGTCTTATCGACCGATTCCGCCCAGTCGTAGGCGAGTTCGGCCGTCTCGTCGGTTGTCGCCTCGCCGTAAGTGACTTCGACGAGGTCCATCTTTACCGGTGGATTGAAAAAGTGCAGGCCGACAACTTGATCGGGTCGATCGGTCGCTGATGCGATCTCTGAGATTGAGAGGCTCGAGGTGTTCGACGCTAGAATCGCGTGGTCTGGCGCATGTTTGTCGACCGATGAAAACGTGTCCTCCTTGATCTCCAACTGCTCGGGAACAGCCTCGATGACCAGGTCCGCGTCGGAGACAGCCTCGGCAAGTTCCGTCGTCGTGTCGATCCGCTCGAGGACGGTCTCGGCAGATTCGTCGATTTGGCCCTTCTCTGCGAGTTTCTCGACGCTCCACTCGATGTTTTCGTAACCGTCTTGAACGAGTTCCGCCTCGATGTCCCGTAACGTTACGTCGTAGCCACCGAGCGCGGCAACCTCCGCGATCCCGTGACCCATGCTACCGGCACCGAGCACTGCTACTCGTTTAATGAGTTCGTTCGCCATCACGAGCCGATTTGTTACACCATTACATATATTTTTGGAATACGGTATGCGCTGACATTACCGGGTCGAAAGCCACGGTCCAACTGACGCTTCGCGGAGACGCCCGTGTCGAAAACTGCTCACGGATCGCAGTAGGCGCTACGAGTGTGTCAGTCACACGACCGTGATTTGTCCGAGGCGGAGACGGAAGGATCACAGTTCGGCTTGGTCTGTCGAAGCGGAGACAATCGCGAGTGCCGTTCCGGTATTAACCAGTTCGAAACTGGATCGAACGTCGGATATCGTACTGAATGAGACCAATTTAGCTGAAAAACACCTACTGACGCGGGGACCGACTGGATAGGGCGTCCTTTTCGCTCTGTCCGTTTCTATCCAACATGGTCGAACGGCTTAATAGACGGAGCCGTATAGGTGACTTTATGCCCGGTATGAAATCCGTTCGACGTGCCTTCGACGTGATAGACGTCTTGTGGAAGCTCGACGGCGCAGGTCCGACTGAGGTCGCAAACGAGATGGACGTCCCGCAGAGTACGGCTCACGTCTACCTACAGACGCTCCAATCGACGGGCTACGTCGTAAACGCTTCCGGCACCTATGAACTCAGTCATGCGTTTCTTTCGATGGGATCACGGATCAAGCACCGAAATAAGATCTATCAAGTTTCACAGCAACCGCTTCAGGACTTAGCTGACGAGACTGGAGAGCTCGCAACGGTCGTCATCGAAGAAGAAGGCGAGTGTGTTTTCCTTCACAACGTCTCCGGAGAGAAGTCGATCGAACTAGGGCTGTACGCCGGACTCACTACGCCGCTTTACTCGCACGCAGCAGGGAAAGCGATCCTCTCGCAGCTTTCCGTTGATCGCGTAAACGAAATCATCGATAGACAGGGTCTCTCTCCGGTCACGAGCGAAACGATAACAGATAGAGAGAGGCTTCTCAAAGAACTCGAGACGGTCCGGTCGGACGGCTATGCTGTCGACTGGGATCAGCAGATCGAGGGAATGGGAACGATCGGGATTCCGATCGTAGTCGACGATCAGGTCCGGGGTAGCATTAGTATCGCGTGCCCGACGGAACGAGTAAAGGACAAATCGTATCGAGCGAAACTGCTGAACAAGCTCCGAGAGACCAACGAGACGGTCACCATCAAGTATCAGTACGGCAGCTAACTATCGGATTCGGGTACTATCCTTCGTCTCCAATATCGGTCGAACCGTCGGCCAAATTTCGCTCGTTACGGCGTTCGATCAGAGTAGTCCGACGAGATTGACCGCGTGGGTCAGTACGGCGCTGATCGGGATCAGGACGAGAGTTCGAGTGACGAAGATCGCAACAACGTCGCGGAATCGGACCGGAATGTCCGTGAACATATCCATCATCATCGGGCCGGATGCAGCGAGGAAGAGGATCTGTCCGCTCACGACGAGGATGACGAAGAACTTCGCCATCGGGGCGAGTCCAACCGCCGTCAGCGCACCGACGTACATGTCGGCGAACCCGATGATAAGAGCCGACGCGACGACATCCGCGTCGGGAATACCGAACGCCGCAATAACGGGCTCGAGCGGAGCAGAGATGATCTGGAATAGCTGCGTGTTGTGATACGAGACGAGGACTAGCGTTCCGACGGCGACGACGGTACCGGTGATCGTGGCAGTCAAAACGATCCCGTCGATAAGCCCTTTCCAGCCCGCTCGAACGGACGAGGTTCCCCTGGACTCCTCCATCGCTTCGCTGATAGCGAGTCGGACGTAGCCCCCGACCGACCCCGTGAGGTTCGGTTCGACGTTCGGTTCCGTGATGTACTCTTCGGGGATGCGCGAGAGCGGCGGGATACGGATCGTAACGACCGCCGCGGCGACAATCGCGACGAGGTAGGCGAGTAGAATCACCGGGAAGATGTGAATCAGATCGAATGCAGCGGCGAAGACACCGATCGTCCCGATGCTTCCCGTCCCGAAACACGAACAGATAATGAAGACTTCTCGCTTATTGTAGCCGCCGCGTTCGAACACTTTGCGGGTGACGTAGAAACCGATCGCGAACGAGCCCGCCCACGACGCGGCACCGTCGAGCGCCGACCGTCCGGGAAGTCCGAACAGCGGTTGCATGATCGGGCGAGCCAACGTTCCGACGAATTCCAGGGCGCCACACTCGATGAGCATATTGACGAAGACCGACCCGAGCGGGATGATTATCACGATACTCAGGATCAGCGTTCCCCAGACGACGCCAGCAACATCGGGATCGAGAATCAGCGGCGGACCGATATCGAAGAAGTACCCGGTCGCAATCGCTGCACCGACGATCCGAAGCGCCCAGAAAGCGGTATTCGTCTCCCAGAGTTCGAGACTTAACCGCTCCGCGGTCCGTTCTTCGAGCGAGTAGAGCTCTCGGAAATGAAACTCTGTGATTGTCGTCAGCGCAGCCGACCCGAGAACCATCAGCCAGGCCATACCCAGGACGTACTGGGTAAAGTTGGCCTCGATAATACCGACAAAGATATCGAACGGAACTGTAACCGTATTCTCCCAGGGGACCGGAAGGACGAAGAACGCTAATCCGACGACAAAAACCGTGACGAACCGAAAGAACGGGAGTGCCTTGGTTTCGGTTAAGGAACTCTCATCGATCCGTCTTTCATCAGGATCAACGCTTTCCCATGTCTCTGCATCACTACGCCAGGAGTCTTGACGAAGCATACTATGCCATGAGAACACAACTCACTATAATTGTTTCGGATGGTCTGGTAAGCGGTTCGTTGAGCGAGATCGAACACGGAAATTCGATGGGATACAGCATTAGATACGGCAGCCGTGATTCAATTGCTACCGCTCTCGAACTTACCTTCTCAATACTATCCAAGATTATTGGATGAGGTGCTCGTCTTCTCCGCTGGTTAGTAGAAGTCATGAAAAATACTACCACTTCCAATTACAACAGTACCCCTGTAATTAGTAGCCGCCCTAACCAGAGTTACTGTTAAAAGCTGGCCAGAACTGAGAGGCAATCCAACCATTTTGGATCTATACACTACCGTTCGCAACTGTATTCCGCAGCAGATCCAACTATTCGATACTCGGTCCCAATTTACCGGTATTGCGTATTAGATAGGCTAAATCGCCTCACTGATAATCAGGAATTATGCCAAGCCGAGTCTAGATTGGCGCAATCCGTAAATTTAGGTAACACGGTCGATAATCGTGTGATATGGACTTCGCGATATCGCCCGAACAGCAGGCAATGCTTGAGGAGATCCGCCGATTCGGTGAAAACGAGATCGAACCGGTCGCAGGTGAATACGACCGAGAAGAGAAATATCCCCACGAGATCATGGAGAAAGCCGCCGAAATGGGGATTCTCGGTTCGGCGTTCCCGATCGAATACGGAGGTGCCGAGTACTCGATCCTCGAACGGGCATTACTGATAGAGGAACTGTTTGCGATCGATCCCGGAATCGCTCTCTGTATTACGTCCGCGGATTTCGGGAGCGAAGCGATCCTCGAGTTCGGGACCGAAGAACAGAAAGAGCGGTATCTACCTCCCATTACGTCGGGTGAAGCGGTGATGGGAGCGGCGATTTCCGAACCTCACGCCGGCTCCGACGTGACGTCGCTGTCGACGCATGCGGAAAAGGACGGCGACGAATGGGTGATCAACGGCAACAAGATGTGGATCACGAACGGGACGGTGGGCGACTACTTCGTCGTTCTCTGCGAAACGGATCCTGACAGCGACAGCCGTCATGGCGGATACTCGCAGCTCATCGTCGAGGCCTACCGAGATGGATTCAACGCTAAAAAGATCAGCGGGAAGATGGGCGTTCGTGCCAGTCCGACGGCGGAGTTGATCCTCGACAACGTTCGCGTTCCCGAGGAGAATCTCGTTGGAACGCGCGGAGAAGGGTTTTATCAACAGATGCAGTTCTTCGACGAGACACGTGTGACCGTTGGGGCACAGGGGGTCGGCATCGCGAAGGGAGCCGCTGATCGTGCACGTGAATACGCCCAGGAACGCGAGCAATTCGATCACCCGATTTCCGAGTTTCAGGCAATCCAGCACAAGCTCGCGGAGATGTATACCAATATCGAGGCAGCGCGTCAGCTCACGTATAAGGCCGCCTGGGCCGCCGATAACGACGATATCGACGGCACTCGGTTCTCCTCGATGGCCAAAGAGTACGGCTCTCGCGTGGCCGTCGACGTCGCTGACGACGCCGTCCAGATCCACGGTGGAGCGGGCTACGTAGACGACTTCGACGTCGAGCGGTTCTACCGTGACGCCAAGATCACTCAGATCTACGAGGGAACGACCGAAGTGCAGAAGAACATCATCGCTCGAGAGCTGTTTTAGTTCGATATTCGACGATCCTTGGAATATTTTGGCTAAACAAAAGTTATATACTGGTAGAGATGGCCACACAAATACGACCATGATGGATTACGATCTCACGCTAACGAAAACACTTACGCGAGCAGTCGAACAGTTCGGACACAAGGAAATCGTCACCAGACTCGATGACGGTAGCTACCACCGCTACACTTACGCCGACGCTTACGAGCGTATCTGTCAGCTGGCACATGCCCTCGACGAGTACGGTCTCGAGAGGGGCGAACGGGTCGCAGTGATGGCAGCGAACCATTATCGCCATTACGAGCTGTATTACGGTCCCTCTTGCAGCGGACGGAGCATTCACATGACGAACCATCGGCTTCCCAAAGAACACCTGATCAAAATCATCAACGAAGCCGAAGATCGTCTGCTGTTCGTCGACCCAGCATTTCTGGAGACAATCGAGTCGATCGCTTTTAAGCTCGATACCGTCGAACAGTACGTTGTACTCGACGACGAGGTCCCCGAGACGTCGCTATCATCGGTCACAGATTACGAATCGTTTATCGGTGACCATTCGACCGAGTACGAGTGGCCCGATCTCGACGAGGAAACGGAATGCGGGATCTGTTACACTTCCGGCACGACCGGTGTTCCCAAGGGTGCAAGTTACTCCCACCGTGGCCTGTACCTGTTGAGCATGTCCTACGGTGCGAAGGATAGCTTCGGGATCTGCGAGGAGGACGTCATCCTCCCGGTCGTACCGATGTTCCACGTCAATGGCTGGTGTCTTCCGTACAGTGGAACCCTCTACGGGTCGTCGTTCGTGCTTCCCGGTACGCATACCGACCTCGAAGACATTGAGGGAATGATCCGAGATGAGAGAGTAACGATCGCCGCGGCGGTACCGACGATCTGGACGGAGATGGCGACGTATATCGACGAGAACCCGGAGGCCGATATCAGCACGCTCGATCGGATTCTGACGGGCGGAAGTTCGCCGCCACCGGCGATCATGCGTCGGTTCGACGAAGAGTTCGACGCGCCGATCATTCAAGGGTACGGCATGACCGAAGCCTCCCCGCATCTGGTCAATACGCTCGTAACGACTGAGGTTCAGGAACTTTCACCGGAAGAGCAGTACGAACTCCGAACGAAACCCGGCCAGCCGACGCCCGGCGTGGAGCTCAGGCTTCGTGATCGAAGCGGAGAGCCAGTCCCTCACGACGGCGAGTCGACGGGCGAAATCCAGGCTCGAAGCCCGTGGGTTATCGACGAGTACTACGATCGGCCAGAGGCGACCGAGGAGTCGTTTACTGACGACGGCTGGTTCAAAACCGGCGACATCGGTACGATCGACGAGTACGGATACCTCGAGGTAGTCGATCGCCTCGACGACGTAATCAAGAGCGGAGGGGAGTGGATCTCCTCGGTAGAACTTGAGAACGAGTTGATGGCTCACGAGGCGGTGGTCGAAGCAACGGTTGTCAGCGTTGACCACGAACGCTGGCAGGAACGACCGGTTGCCTACGTGGTAACAACTCGAAACACCGCTGAGGAAGACCTTCGAAACCACCTCCTCGATCGGTTTCCGAAATGGTGGCTGCCGGACGCGTTCGTGTTCGTGGATAGTATTCCGCGTACGTCGACTGGCAAGTACGACAAACAATCGCTTCGAACGGCATTTAACGACGAGTACGGATCACTACCGATCGAAATGGAGGCCGTTGACCGACAGGTGGAGTGACGCTGAACAGTACCGATCAATCTTCAGCAATCGTCTGCTGACGATACAACTACCGGTCCTAAACGCAAATCTTCACAGTAAGATCAAACACAACTAATAATAGTAATAGAATGATTTATATACACTTAGGTAAAATACTTGCAATATGTGTTTGCGAGCCAGTAACGCAACAGTTCAAAGTATAAGCGATAGATCCACTGTATACAGGGAGGGAATATAATGGCATTTGTACACGCAGTCGCCTTCATTGTGATCGGCAACCTGATCCTATTTACGGGGACCATCTGGTTCGGGCTAAATTTTGAGGGATCGCTCAGTACTGAGGACGCAAAGTCTGGATCTGAAACCGAGGTGACGACTCCAACAGACGTTGAGGGAGGGTCATGACCATGTCCTGGCTACTCCCGCTCCAAACGTGGGGCGGTGAACTTGACGTCGCATATAGCAGTGACATAGCCATTATATTCATCGCAGTTTTTGCCGTATCGATGATCGTGATCGGAATTCTCGCCGGTCGATACCAGTCTAACGAGGAGGACTACTTCGCGGGCGGTCGACGGTCCGGTCTCCTCGTCATCGCGCTTTCGATCTTCGCATCAATTCAGAGTGGGTGGGGAATTATCGGGTTCTCTGGCCAATCGTATACGCTTGGATTTGAATTTATCGCGTTCCTAAGTGTTCTCAACGGTGCCGCGATTTTCTTCGCATACTGGATGCTCGGTCGAAAGATGCGGACATTGGGCGCGTACAAGGACGCTATCACGATGCCAGACGCTATGTATTACCGGTTCGGTGAGGACGACAACGTCCGCCTGCTGGGCTCGATTAGTGTTTTCCTGGGCTGTGTGGGATATCTCGCCGCCCAGTATGGAGCGCTGGGACTCATCGGAGCGCTCGTCCTCCCCGTTGGATTCCTAGAGTCGCTCGTTCTAGGGCTCATTGTCGTCGGGTTCTACACCGCCGTCGGTGGCATTCTCGCAGCGCTGTGGTCTGACGCGATTCAGGCCGTAATCATGGTGCTTGGTGGTGTGCTTACCGCATACTACATGTACACCGGAAACGGCGGCATAGACAATACAATCTCCACCCTGCAGTCAGATGCGCCGCAATATTTCAACTTCACGAGTCTTGGTGAAGCTGGATCCCTCCCACTCGGATTCATTCTGCTGTTCGTGTTGCTTTGTGTCACGGCCCCTGGACTGCCTCAGGCTACGACGAAATTCTACATGGTCCGTCGGACAGCCATCTTAAAGTGGGGTGCGGCCATCTCCGCTATCGCGTACCTCATGACCTCACTGTACTGGTGGACTGGTCCAGTAATGCGGGCCGCTGTCTTGCAGGGCCAATTCGGCGGCGAAATTCCCAATCCGGACACGACGCTCCCGCTGGCAATGGTCGAGTATGCACCACCGGTCGTTACGGCGCTCGTGCTTACTGCGATTATTGCGGCGATTATGTCGACGAGCAATGCGTTTCTAAACATCGGTGCGTCAGCCGTCGTCCACGATACCCTCCAAGAGTACATGGGATATGACCTCAGCGACAAGCAACAGGTTCGTTACAGCCGTATTACGACAGTCGCAATCTTGGCCGGCGCAGCTGTGCTCGCAGGGTCGTTCCCGGGTCTGGTCTTCGTGCTCGGCGCTGCCGGGTGGGCGATCTTCGCTGCCGTCCTGTTCCCGGCTGTCGCCGTCGCTTACAACTGGAAAGGCGCGACCAAGGAAGGGGTCCTCTGGGGTGGTTCTATCGGACTGATAGCCACAATCATCCTGGCGTACGCCGCTGAATACTTCGGCCTTAGTTTCCCGCTTGGTATGGATCTCCTTGCCGGCCAGTTAGGGAATCTCATCGGGTTCATCGTGTTCTTCGTCGTGTCGTACTTTACGAGTACCGCAGAATACGACGACCTTGAAGACGAGGAGATTCGAGCGATAATTGACATGGGGAGGGTCAAAGGTGCCATCCCTGGCCCGACGCCACAGGAAGGTCATAACACTACCGTTACCGACGGGGGCGAGGAATCCCAATCGGCCGATTGACCGCTGTTTACCCTTTAATCAGAACAGTTTCTAATCAGAATGTAACTTAATCTTCACCGATGGAGACACCGTTTGAGGAGAGTTGTATCGAGTTGGATAACGATCCCAAACGTAACATCCTAAATTTACGAACACATTTGACCTGAACTACTCGAGTGAGAGCGCTGCCAAACTGGATTCGGGTTAATTAGAGCTGTTACCGAGATCTAACGCGTTTCGAAACGTCGATGTGAGACGTTCCGTTGTCCATCCATCCTCAGTTATCGCGGTTCGCTTGATCTCCGGATCTGAGACAACACTAATAGAATCGCCGACCGCACGAATCGTCCGTCCCGTAATGCCGGCTGCGTCATCGCTCATGAGCGCAGCGACGACGGGGGCGACTTTTTCCGGCGATTTCGATTCGTCCTCGAGAATATCTTCGGTCATTCGCGTGTATGCAATCGGCAGCAGTGCGTTTACCCGGACGTTCGACTGCGATAGCTCTTGCGCCGCCGTTCGTGTAAGTCCGAGGACGCCGGCCTTTGCCGCACTGTAGTTCGCCTGACCGACGTTTCCGAGCGCCGATGGACTCGTTACACTAACGAACGATCGTTCCGTGGAAAGTCCGTGTTCGGCCTCTCGGTCACGTTGCCGCCAGTGTCGAGCGAGGTTTCGGAGGAGCGAGAAGTGGCCGCGAAGGTGGACGTGGATAACGTCGTCCCACTCGTCGCCGGACATGTCCGTGAGATATGTATCGCGCAGAATACCGGCATAGTTCACCGCACCATCGATCCGCCCGTACTCCTGGAGTACGTCTTCGACGAGAGTTTCCGTGTATTCGAGGCTGGTTATGTCGCCGAAGTGCGCCATAGCCCTGCCGCCGTCAGCCTCGATCCGCTTGGCGGTCGCTGCGGCAGGTTCCTCGGCTTCGCCCTCTCCCTCGAGGGATGTCCCCAGGTCAGTTACGACGACCGTCGCTCCGTTTGTCGCAAGTTCGAGTGCCGTGGCCCGTCCGAGATCACCGCCACCACCGGCGACGATACAGACCTTTCCATCGAGAAGTTCGCTCATCTATGGTGTTCGATCACCCTCTACGATCATAAAATTGATCGATTCACGGCTATACAGTCCACCAGAACGGTCTCGCGATACGGACTGTATGGAACCGGTTCAAAGTCGAAAAACTGAAATACTATGTGAGTGATGGTAGATCATACCACGTTCAGATAGCGTGGCGTCGTACGCTTACAACCATGAAGCAGCCCCTACTCACTACGGACTTCCTGGACCGCGCAGTCAATCTATTCGGCGATGACGTCGGTATCGTCGCCGACGACGGAACGGAATTCACGTACAACGAAGTCGGTGATCGGGTTGACAGGTTATCGAACGCACTTCGCGAGAGGGGAGTCGAAAAGGGAAGCCGCGTTGCACTTCTTTCGAAGAATTCGCACTACTTTATCGAAACGCTATACGCGACGATGCAACTCGGAGCAGTGTTCGTTCCGCTAAACTTCCGACTTCAGCCGGAAGAGTACGACTATCTTGTCGACGACTGCGATCCGACCGTGTTTATAACAGATGACCAACATGCGGAAAAAGTGGCACACCTGAGAGGCGACAACGATACCGGCGAGTGGATCGCATACGATGCCGACGAGGTTGATGGTCAGTGGGACGATTACGAGCGCGTTCTCGAGGAGGCGCCGTCCGAGTCACCGGAGCGCCCCGATATCTCGGAAGACGACGACGCGACGATTCTCTACACGTCCGGAACCACAGGTGATCCGAAAGGCGTCGTTCACACCCACCGGAGTCAACACTATCACGCGATGGTCCACTCCCACCACGTGGAATTCGAGGACGACGACGTCTTACTGTGGACCTCACCGATGTTTCACCTCAACGGCTGGGGGCACATCTACGGTCTCACCGGCATCGGCGGCAAACACGTCGTCGTCCGGGACTTCGACCCCGCAACTGTGTTTGAGCGCATCAACGAGTACGACGTTTCGTTTATGGGTGGTGCGCCGACAGTACTCAACCTACTGCTAGAGCACAACGAAAATCACGACATTCGGACCAGTGGTGAGAATCCGGTTCGTGTTGAAACGGCCGCGAGTCCGCCGCCGAAGCGAACGATTCGACTGACAGAGGAAGAACTCGGTTGGCGTATTATTCACGCGTACGGTTCCACGGAGACGGGACCGCTTGTCGCGACGAGTAATTCGAGGCGACGAATGCAAAACGGCGACAAGTACGATATCATCAATAAACCGGGATTCGCTACGCTGAACACGGAAATCCGCGTCGTCGATCGAGACGGGAACGACGTTCCGTTAGACGATCAAACGAAGGGAGAAGTCATCGTGCAGGGGAACCAGGTACTCGACCGGTATTGGAACAAACCGGCTATGACCGAAGAGGTGTTCAACGACCGCGTCGAAGGGTGGTTTCACACTGGTGACATCGCAACGATGGACGAGAACAAGATGATCTCTATCGTCGATCGGAAGAAAGATATCATCATCTCGGGTGGAGAAAACATTTCGACAATCGAAGTACAGGATGTTATCTACGAACACCCAGATATCAGGCTCGCAGCGGTCATCGGCGTTCCGCATAAAAAGTGGGGTGAGACCCCGAAAGCTCTCGTCGTTACGCAAGACGGTTCGGATCTTACGGAAAACGATCTCATTGAATTTACCCGTGAACGACTCGCGCACTACAAGTGTCCGACGAGTGTGGAATTCCGTGATGAACTTCCACAGACGTCGACAGGTAAAATTCAGAAGTTCGAACTTCGCGACGAGTACTGGGGAAACGAAGAAGCAAACGTGAACTGAATCGATCCACTGACGAGCTAGCCGGAAACCAGTTGGTCATCGTCTAGTGTCTCGCGTTCGGATCGATTGTAACGGGTGTGGGGCGGAGGCGGTAGCTATTTCACCCGATAGGTTCGACTCTGCGTTGCCATGTCCTCTCACGATACACCGATCCGTGTTGATCACGTGGGTATCGCCGTCGAATCCGTGAGCGACGCTGAACCTCTGCTTCTCGCTCTCGGCTGTGAAAAGATTACGGAAGACACCGTTGAGGATCGATTTCATTGGGTTTACTACGCACTCGGAGACGGATCTCGAATTGAGCTTATCGAACCCGTTGCCGACGAGACGTTTCTCACGGCGTATCTCGCTGAACACGGGCCGGGGCTTCATCACGTGACGCTCGAGGTCGCGGATATCGATGCAGTCATCGAGACGCTGGAGGTGAACGATTTCCCTGTCGTCGACTATCAGGAGTATAATGAGTGGACGGAAGTGTTCGTTTCTCCACGAACGTCTACTGGAACGCTATTCCAACTGATGGAGTATTCCGACGATTATCCCGAGAGTCAAGGAATGGAACCCGAATCCCTGTACGTGAGCGGTCATCGAGTAGGCGGAGAGTGGAATGAGTCGAGTTAGATAGGGCAGCCATCCGTGCTGTTGTATTTTAATAATCATATATATGCAGATCGGTTGAGAAAGATTCGATACACTACTATTTCACCATCGATTCGGCTGACACTCGTCTATCAGACGATCATTTATATTGTATTTTCTACACAATATAACGATACGCGCTCACCGGTTAACTCCCGTAAACTGCGGAAGCGTTCGACGTACATACTAAAAGTACGAAACCACTCTTTCAATGAGATTTCGAGCTCCAGTGTTGTCCCGATTGGCCGATTCGTACAGAAAGAGCGACACTACACAACTAATCGGCAAGACAATCTCTCAAGTAATCGATACGCCAACGTGGTTGTTGACCGGCCCCATGTCGATCGATTGATGCGATATCGAAAATCATCGTCCCCTTAGTAGCGTTGCAGTAGACGAGCAAGAACAATTGCCGATTGCTCCGATCGCGGTTGACGCAACCGCGATCGGTGCAGTTTCGCCGGGCACAGCATGTGAAGCGTTCTGATAGCAAATTTCACTCTCACAGGCGACGGCGAGTCTGGTGCGCTAGCGATCGACCGGTATACCGATATCAGACCGTCCCGTGAGAGCGCGCAACGCCGCGTTCAGCGAGAACCGTCGCTGTTTCGAACGGAAGACGATCCCTAGAACGGGTACTCGCGGGGCTCGTGCTGGAGCGAAATCCACTTTTTCTCGGTGACTTCTTCGAGGAAGTCCTCACTGTTGTATCCGCCCATACCGGAAGCACCGGTGCCGCCGAAGGGAACGTGCGCCTCGTCGTTGATCGGTTGATCGTTCACGTGAACCATGCCCGTCTCCAGACGCTCGGCGATGGCTTTTCCGATGCCGAGATCGCCAGCGTGGACCGATCCCGAGAGCCCGTATTCGGTACTGTTCGCCAACTCGACGGCTTCGTCGATGTCCGAGAAAGGAATGACGGGTGCAATCGGACCGAAGTGCTCGAAGCAGGCGGCGGACATGTCGTTGGTGACGTCCGAGAGTACCGTCGGCGCGACAACCAGCGAGTCGTCGACACCGTCGATCGGAACCGTCTCACCGCCGGTTTCGAGGGTCGCACCGGCGTCGAGCGTCTCGTCGACGTACTCGAGCATCTCCTCGCGCTGCGATTCGTCGATGATCGGTCCGACGATCGTATCGGGATCGTGAGCCGGTCCGACGGGCAACGCCTCCGCACGTTCGGTGAGTCGGTCGACGTACTCGTCGTAGACGTCCTCATGGACGAGATGTCGGTTGATCGAAATACAGACCTGACCCTGATGGACGAAGCTACCGAAGGTCGCCGCATCGATCGCTGTCTCGAGGTCGGCCTCGTCCGTAACAATGTGGACGTTGTTACCGCCCAGTTCCATGGCGGCGACAGCGAGATTTTCGCCGGCCTTGGAGGCGACTCGTCGGCCAACCGGTGTCGATCCGGTGAAGGAGACGACATCGCTTTCAGGGTGACTGGCGACTCTGTCGCCGATTTCGGAGCCGCGGCCGGTAACGACGTTGAGAACGCCGTCAGGGAAGCCGGCCTCCTCGAACAGCCGAGCGAAGAGCAAGCCCCCGACGACGGGCGTGTTCGTCGATGGCTTGAGCACGACAGTATTACCGGCAGCTACTGCGGGTGCGACCGCACGCATCGAGAGGTTTAGGGGGAAATTCCACGGCGAGATTACCGTGACAACGCCCTTCGGATCCCGTTCGACGATATTCTCTTTGTCGGGAACGTTCGAACGAACGTGCTCGCCTTTCATCCGCCGTGGAAGCGTCGCGGCTTCGGCGAGTTGGTCCTCGGCGAGATGAAGCGAGGTATTCGCCATGACGGTCGAGCCTCCCGCTTCGACCGTCAGCAGGTCCGCAATCTCTTCGCTGTGATCCTCGAAGGCGTCCAGCAACTCTCGGACGAGTTCCTCTCGGCGAGCGGGCGGGGTCGCCGCCCACTTGTTTTGCGCGTCAGCCGCTGCTTCGTAGGCTTCGTCCACGTCGGCGTCGATACCCGACGGAACGTGCGTAATCGTTTCGCGCGTCGACGGATTCTCGACGGCAATCGTCTCGTCGCTGGCGGAATCGGTCCATTCGCCGTCGATGTAGAGTTGATCCCACTTCCCCTCGATGCCGTACGGTGACTGACTTTGCTGAGCCATGTGTGTACGTTTGACGTATAGATAATTAACCTTTGGAATACTGGTGTCGAGGTCTAACAACCGTAATCTCTCGATTCATCGCTTAGTGATGTATCTTGTACGGAGAACCGGCTTGTGGCGACGAGAGAGGTCCCCATTTATCTGGTCGGAAGAAATACAGTGGTGGAGGGCAGAATCACTAGTATGACGAACGTACTCGTTTGTGTCGATACGGATGTCGAGCGAGCCAGGAAACAGGCCAACTCAATCGTCGAGTTACCGCTGCAAACGGACGAAGTCGAAATCGAACTCTATCACGTCTTCCGAGCGAGTGACGAGGATGCGGACGCCGGAAACCTCAACTCGGTAGCCACGGCGAACGAACTGCTCGAGAAAGCGGGATTTAGTGTCACGGTCTCTCAGTCGAGCGGCGACGCAACGCGGAACATTCTGGACAGAGCAACGGAGATAGACGCCGATGTCATCAGTCTCGCCGGCCGAAAACGTTCGCCGACTGGAAAGGTACTTTTCGGTAGCGTAACACAAGACGTTGTCCTGAAATCGGGTCGAACAGTCCTGCTAAGTACGGACAACTGACGAGAAGTCATCTTTTTCACTGACGATAATCTTACTCCCCCTTTGTCGTCCCTTTGAACTCCGAATCAGATGTGCTATCCTAGAGTCGAGAACGGGTCTTTCGTTCTTCCCTCAACACTTGTTCGCTCATGTGAAACAGCTGGTGGTGTGTGTTAGCCGTTGTACTGGAGAAATTTACAACAGTATTGGTGTAATTTGGAGTGAGATAGAGATAGTGATGTCCCTAAAGAGGAGCTAAAGACGTGGTAGCATTCCGTATTCTGGAGTGAAAGCATGACTGAGGAACTTGTTTCCTTATAGCGAACACATCGTAGCTGTTCCCCACCACACACATTAGCAATATTACGAAGAGGTTATATAAGGGAAGTTCAGTAGAATACCTATGGGAAAACCCGAACGAGATGGACGATCTATCAAGTCAGATGAAACCTTATTCGCTATCATCGAATGTCTCAAATCACTCGAGAGCGCCGGCGTAACGGAACTCGCTCAGCAACTCGATCTAGCCAAGAGCACGGTACACAAACACCTGGTCAGCCTCGAGCAGCACCGATACGTCGTCAACGAGGGCGGCCAGTACCGACTCGGCCTTCAGTTTTTCAACGTCGGCGTTCACGTTCGGAACCAGTACGACGCCTATCACGCGGCGAAGGAGCGCGTTGACAGATTGGCGTACGAGACGGGTGAAACGACCTGGTTCCTCGTTCACGAGAACGGGTTGGGAATGTTCGCGTACGGCGTTCCACAGAACGAGTCGTTCTCGTTCGATTCGACGATCGGCACGTGGGTCAACCTTCACTCGAACTCGGGCGGGAAGGCGATTCTAGCTCACCTTCCGGAAATGGAGGTACGGGACATCCTCGAACACCACGGTCTTCCGGCTCATACCGAGAACACGATCGTCGAACGAGAAGCGCTGTTCGACGAGTTAGCGACTATCCGGGAACGGGGGTATGCGATGAACTTCAGGGAGGATCTTCGAGGGCTGCATGCGATCGCAGCACCGATTATCAGCGATGGACGACCAGTGGCTGCCGTCACGATCGCCGGGGCGGCGAATCGACTCACGAAGGATAGGCTGGCACGTGAACTCCGCGAGCCGCTGCTCGAGGCCGTCGACGACATCGAACTCCACTTGGTGTACGGGTAGGGCGGTCGGATGCCGACGACCGGGAGCGCGGCGAACGGAGGCGTCGGCACGATGCAGACCGCCGCTACTCGCATCTACCTTGAGACGCGTTACGTTCGCCGTAGCGAGGCGCTAATAGCGTACGAGAAGCCGTCCGAACAGCACTTCGTCACGGACAGACCCGACGATCGATACAGTTTCCGAGGGAGAAAATCGTTTTCCGCCCGTAGCAGGGTCCGGCTCGAGCCGTCGGTCGTGCTCTCACTGGCGGTCCATAATCATTAATACACTCTATACCGGGGGTAACACATAACGAACCGACCAATGAATCTCACAGACGCATTCGAGCGGTCCGTTCAATGTCACTCGTCGAAGACGGCGCTTGTCGTCGACGGCGAGCAGTCCCTGACGTATGGCGATCTGGACGAACGGACGACTCGGCTCGCAAACGCGTTAGATGTTCGGATCCCGAACGAACGAGTCGCGACGCTCGCGCTGACGAGTCCGATCGCGATCGAGGTGATGCTCGCGAGCCAAAAGCGAGGGCTCGGGAACGTCCAGCTTCCCTTCCGGGAGAGTTCTGGAACGCTCGCGTCGATGCTTGAGCCAACGGAAGCGTCTCTTCTCGTCTTCGATGACGCGAACGCTGAAAAGGCGCTTTCGGTGCTCGATCGTTCGGAGATCGAGATGGCGATTCATGATGGCAAGAAGTCCATCGATCGCGACAATGTCGAGCACTACGAAGAGGTAATCGCGGACGCGTCGACGGACGATATCGACCCGCATCCGGACTGCGAACACGGCATCCTCTACACGAGCGGAACGACGAACACGCCGAAAGCGGTGTCGTTCGATCAGGAACAGCTGTGGTACGGCAGCACTCAGGTGATCATGGAGATGGGGATCGAGGAGACGGATACGGCACTCGTGACGACGCCGTGGTACCATATGGTGACGACTGACGCGTGGATGCTTCCTCACTTGCAGGCGGGTGCCACCCTCGTCGTTCAATCCGAATTCGATCCTACCGAATCCCTGCGGCTCATCCAGAAATATGGCGTGACGGGGCTACTCGCGGTGCCGACGCAGTTGCATGCGCTCGCGGATACCCAAGAAGACGAGGAGTACGACGTCGACAGCCTCTCGTACATCCGAACCGGCGGTTCGATAGTCACGGAACGATTGATCGAAAAGACCTCCGAGCAGTTGTCCGACGGTGTCTACAACACTTACGGATTGACGGAGGGCGGTCCGAACCTGACGTTCGCTCATCCGTCGCTCCAGGAGGAGCACCCGGGAACCATCGGGAGGGAGTCGTTCACCTGGGAGCTCCGAGTCGTGGAAGCGGTTGGCCCGGAGGAGGATCCCGACCCGTCCGCAATCGTCGGCCCGGGAGAGACGGGGGAGATCCTCGCTCGTAGTCCCGGCATGAGCAACGGTTACATGGACAGTCCCGAGGAGACTGATAGGCTTCTGGTCGACGGCTGGCTTCGGACGGGCGACTGCGCCGAACTCGACGAGGACGGTTGCCTGTATATCACCGGGCGCGTGGACAACATGATAGTTACCGGCGGCGAGAACGTGTACCCTGAGGAAGTCGAGGATATCGTCGAATCTCACGATCTGATCGAGGAAGCCGTCGTTGTCGGGCGCGAAGACGAACGCTGGGGCCATCGTGTGACCTGTGTCGTGTACGCCGACGGATCGACAGAGTGCGAGATCGACGATCTCGATCGGTTTTGTAAGAAACACGACGAATTGGCCGACTTCAAGCGTCCACGCGAGTACGAGATAGCTGACGAACCGCTCCCACGAACCGAAACGGGAACGATCGAACGGGACTCGATCCACACCGAGTTCTTCGACGAGTAAACCGGTTCCGGAGAACCGATTTCATAGTCATAGCAACAGATTACTCGGCATCACGCTGCGGAACGACAAAGGAGTTCGATACCGCGTGGTTCTCTTCGGTGACGACGGTCGGGACTCCCCTACGAAGCGCCGAAAAAAGGGTCGATCGATCGACGGCGTTACTCGTCTTTCTGACTCTTCTGGACGTCGACGTCCTCAAAGGCGAGATCGCGTTCGGTAACTTCGACGGTCATCGAACCGACGCTCTCGATCTCAGCGTCGATGGTGTCGCCGCCCTCGATCGCACTGACGCCCTCCGGCGTCCCGGTCGTGATAACGTCGCCGGCCTCGATGGTGGCGCCGATCGAGGCGTACTCGACGATATCGGCGCAGCTGTAGATCATGCCACCGGTATTCTGCTGCTGTTTGGTCTCGCCGTTGAGCTGGAGTTCCATCTCGAGATCGTGGGGGTCGTCGATCTCGTCCGGCGTCGCGACGCAGGGACCGATGATCGTGAACGTGTCGTAGGATTTCCGGTTCGAGCGGTCCTGATCGCCGCGGACGGAGACGTCCAGCAGGATCGTGTAACCCAGGATCGCGTCCCAGACGTCGTCGGCGTCGACGTCCTTTACGTCTTCGCCCATGACGAATCCGAGCTCGATCTCGTGGTCGACGCGGCGGTCGGTAAAGGGCAGTTCGATGCCGTCCTCCGGTCCGGCGACGCTCGAGGGTGCCTTGAGGAAATAACCCTTATCCTCGATCGTAAACCACTCCTCGGTGACGATGTCCTTGTCGGCCAGCGCCTCCTCGACGTGGTTTTCGTAGTTCAGCGGCGCCGCGATCACCTTCCCGGGGCGACGAACAGGCGATTCGATGGTGACTTCCCCTCGGTCGTAGTCGGGAGATTCACCCTCGTATTCGCTCGCGTCGAGATCCTTGCGGGCGTACTCCTTGAGCGGGTCGTTCGTCTCGAGGCCGAGTCGGTCCGTGACGTCGACGATGCCGCTGTCGGTCAGCAGTCCAAGCCGATCGTCGTTGAATCTAATGAGTTGCACAGTAGGTGCACTGCCAGCCGTCCACATAAATCATCCTTTCTCCGTTGAGGACGATGGCGATCGATAATTGGATTTCGATGTAACCCTACACGCCGAACGAACTTGCGATTGTTCCGTCCCGCATAGCACGTCGAACGCGCACCTCCAACACACTTATGGGATCGTTCGACAAACACCTATCCATGGCACAAGAAGAGCCAGAGGAGCTCCTAGAGCTCAGTTCCGACACTCGGAGCACCCTCGAGAAGCACAACCTGCGTCCGCTCTGGGAAGTCGAAGACGAAATGGGACATCTCCTCGACGACCTCGAACCGGACATCTGGAAGTGGGAGGACATCCAGGCCGCTATCGACGGTGTCGAGGCGGACGTGCCGATCACCGACTTGCCGCCGGGGTTCCAGCGACGAGTCGCAGTTCCGATCAACGCCGAACACGCGATCTCGAATACGATCTACGTCGGCGTGCAGACGGTTTCGCCGGGCGAGACTGCCCCCGCCCACCGCCACGCCGCCAGCGCCCTCCGGTTTACCATCGACGGCCACGAGGACATGAAGACGGTCGTTGCAGGCGAGGAGTTCCCGATGAAGGATAACGACCTCGTCACGACACCACAGTGGGAGTGGCACGACCACGTTAACGACTCCAACGAAACAGCTGCGTGGCTCGATGTCCTCGATCTCCCGCTATTCCTCGACACGCTGAACAACACGCACGTTTTCGAGAACCACGAACTCGAGCGCCAGCCGGTCACGAAGACACAGGGGTACTGGGACTCCCAGTACGGACGCGGTCGCCCCGAGAGCGAGAAGAGCGACGGTTCCATCCCCGGTCCGTTCGAGGGGACCAAGGAACCGACACCACCGTATCGCTTCGGTTGGGACGAAATGCTAGAGTCGCTCCACCAACGCGCCGACAACGACGACCCCGATCCCCACGATGGGTACAGCCTCGCGTACGTTAACCCGGCCACGGCGGAACCGCCGCTGTTTCCGACCATGTCGTTCCGGGCACAGTTACTCAACGACGGACCGACGGACCCCCACTTCCACAACTCCACGGAGGTCTACTTCGTTATTGAGGGCGAGGGCGCGACCCACGTTGACGGCGAAGCTCTGGAGTGGGGACAGTGGGACATTTTCGTCGTGCCGCCGGACGCACCGCACCACCACGAACCCGATGACGAAGCGATTCTATTGGGAATGACCGATCGCCCAATCCTCGAGTCGATGAACTTCTACGCCGAGGCTGCAGTCGACGAGTGACTCGTTTCTAATAACCCGTCTCTCTTCTCGCGCGGGATCGAGAGAGTCGTGAATGGGTAATACTCTTATGGATCAATCGACACTGTTTCTGTATGGCAGAGTTCGACAATCCGTACGTCGATGAGGATCCGTTCGTCCGAGCACACTTTGACTGTCTGGATTGCGGCGGGAAGCTCTGGGAGTACGCGATTCAGGGCCAAATGGTCTGTGAGGATTGCCGGAGCGTCTTCCGGTCGGAGCGAGTCTTCGACGCCACCATCGAGCGGCCCGCAGAGTGAAACATCACGCCCTAACGTTCGTGATGTCACCGATTGCCGTCGGCGAATGGAATGGATTTACATAGGCCGGGGAATTAACTGTCAGTATGGTACTCGAGACGAGCATCGAAGACGCCGCAGCGAAGCGAGAGGACCTTCCGAACGCCGACGAGGTATACGACGAAGACGAGGAGATTCCCGTCGAGGACGTGTTCGACGACGCGTTCGTTCGGGAGCGGACCGACTTCGAGTCGTTCGACGAACTAGTGGCGGCCAGCCCCAGCGAGGCTGACTCCGCAGCGGCGCTTGAGACGGTTCCTCACGGCGAGTGGAACGAGTTTGTCGTCGAGACGACTGAGTTCGAAAACGAAGAGTCGTTCGTGCTGGCCGCCCGCGATCACTGGGTCGCCAAGCGGCTTGATCTGTTCTGAGGAGGTTGGGGTTCACGTCTCCGATCGATATCTTGTCGTGAGAACTCGCTCGAATCGTGTCGATCCTACACTTGAGCGCCTCGTTACGCCGTAACCAAGTGTCGATTCAATCCTCTTCGGGGAAAAGAAGCCGATACCGATCGTCGCTCAGTAGTTGCCGGTCGAGACGATCGGCGGCGAGCCGTGGGGTCCGTACGGCGCGTCATCGAGCCACTCGCCGGCAGTCTCGAAGAAGTCAGACATCTCGGCGGCCACTTCCTTCCGAAGCACCGTCACCGGATCGTCGCCCTGGAGGTACTCGAGGGCCTGACCGGCCGCTCCGAGGTTGTATTCGGCCGCCTTCTCACGACGTGCCGCGTAGAGTTCGACTTCGTCGCGTGCGACTGCGTCGGTGCGCGCATTCAGTGCCACGGCAATAGCTGAGGCGGCTTCGTCGGCATCGGCGACGCCGGAGTTCATTCCGCGAGCACCGAAGGGGGCCAGCAGGTGTGCGGCCTCGCCGGCCAGCAGCACGCGGCGCTGATCGTCGACGAACGAGTCCGCCATTACTTGCAGGAAGTGGTAGGTCGAGATCCACTTCAGACCGTCCGTGTATTCCTCGCCCATGATGTCGCGGACGAACTCCCGCATCTGCTCCTCACTACCGAGTTCCTCGGGGTCATCGCCCTCGATACACTGAATGTCCAGACGCCAGCCACCGGTGAAGGGAACGAGCAGCACGTTCCGACCGTCAGTCTCCGGAGCGTCGTAGTGGAACATTCGCTCGAGATCCGGATGCCCGTCCTCGATCTCTTCGTCCTCGATATCGGCGATGATGAAGGCGTTCTCGGACTGGTCGCCTTCGAAGTTCGACCCGATCTCTTTGCGGACGGTCGAACCGCCGCCGTCGGCCCCGATCAAGTACTCCGCCCGCCACTCTTGATCGTCGGCCGTCTCGACGCGAACGCCCTCGGACGAGGAATCCACCGAAACGACCTCGGACTCCCAGTGGATATCGATCCCGACTTCGTCCAGTGCCTCGTGCATGTACCGTTCGGTCACCACCTGCGGAACGCTGGTAAAGTGCGGGATGTCACCGGAACCGCCGGCCGAATCGTACGTCCGATTGAAGACCTCCTTGCCGCGGAACAGCGTCCGCCGCGTCGGCCAGACGAGTCCTTCATCGACGAGGTCGGTTCCCAGTCCTGGGTGGATTCGCTCGAGAGTCCGAAGCGTCGTGCCGTGTACGTAGATCGCACGGCTCCCGGATCGATCTCGGTCCTCGGATTCGGCCTCGAGGATCGCTGTCTCGATTCCGCGTGCGTGCAATGCGAGCGCAGCAGTCATACCGACTGGTCCAGCACCTGCAACCAGCACTGGCACATCGGTCGTTTCACCGCTCATGCTGAGCAGTGACGCAACGCGGTGTGATAGTAGTTGTGGTTGTCCACTGTAACCCCTCCTGTAGATGACGATGCTCGATTTACACCCGGACCGGATTACATTCAACGAAGCCGCGCGCGAGTCTTCACCTCCTTCTTTTGATATTAGCAAAACGTATTGCTGCTCGAGTACGTCACCCGTCTTATGACCACGGACGACGAACCGCGGCGGATTCAGTCTGCAGACAGGGTCTGTGATATCCTCGAGTACCTGCGGGACGGGGATCAGACGACGGTCTCGGAAGTGGCTGATGCCGTCGATCTGTCACCGGGAACGGCCCACACGTATCTTGCGACACTCGAATCACGCGGATTCGTGCAAAAACGGGAGGGGAAGTACCGACTCGGTCTCGAACTCTTACCCTACGGGGAACACGTCCGCCTTCAAAACGATCTCTATCAAGCCGCCAAAGCGGAATTGCATCGTCTTGCACACGATAGCGACGCTACCGCACACCTCATGACCGAGTACGAGGGTCGGTTGATCGTGTTGCACGAAGCGTTCGGCGAGAACGCGATCGGGACGGAGTACCATCCGCGCAAGCGAGAACGCCCTCAGACGCACCTTCACTGTACGTCCGCCGGAAAGGCGATTCTCGCTCATCTGCCTGACTACCGAGTCGCACGGATCATCGAGGACCAGGGTCTCGTTTCCTATACGTCCTCGACGATTACGGACGAGGCCGAACTTGTCGCCGAACTCGAGACCGTAC
Organism: Natronococcus sp. JC468; assembly: GCF_012163165.1. Taxonomy (NCBI): domain Archaea; kingdom Methanobacteriati; phylum Methanobacteriota; class Halobacteria; order Halobacteriales; family Natrialbaceae; genus Natronococcus; species Natronococcus sp. JC468. The sequence goes on along the minus strand of NZ_JAAVUO010000031.1, from coordinate 11,443 downwards.
GGGACCGCGGGTTCGCGCTGAACGATCAGGAACAGATGCACGGAATTCGAGCAGTCGGTTCGCCGATTCGCTACGACGGGGACCGGGTCCTCGGTGCAGTCAGTCTGTCGGGAGCGGCGAGTAACTGGAGCGGCGACCGGTTCCGCCGGGACCTGCCGGAAAAGGTTATGCGGGCCGCAAACGCCATCGAGGTGAACTTCCATTCGAACTCCACGGGAGGGATCAGCCCCGATTGAAACACCCGACGGAGAACGCGACGTCTCGACCGTTCGTGTAACCGCCCGGACGCCGACTACTCGATGCACCTCTGATAAACGGACCCATTCGGGGACCCGTGGAACGTCCGAGAACGGTTTTGACGTCATCAAACTGAGCCGAGAGCGTTACGAACGCCTATAATTAGGTGCTGGTACGGGAAATCGGTTCCCCTGAACGCGGGAATATATGTCAGGGTATGTGTTGTACAACCAATGCTGGAGTCCGACGAAGCCCAGCCGAGACAAGAAACGTTAGACGAGTACTACGTCATCGACGGTGACTGCCACTACATGGAGTCGTTTCACGATGTCGCCGAGTACATGGAGGAGCCGTGGAAGACGAAGTTCGAGGGCAGCAACTTCGACGAGAAAGGTGCGAAGCAAAACCTCAGCTCGTTCTTCCCCTTCACGACCGGTGATCGACAGGCACACGGCAAGGTCACCCGCGAACACTCCTCGTATCCCGACGAGCCCGAGACTCCCGAGCGCATCCGAGACGGAATGGAATCGATCGGCGTCGACGAGACGCTGTTGATCTCGCATCTCATTCTCGCCGGCGCCGGAACCACCGCTGATGACGACCGACAGAGCGCGTTCGCGAAAGCCTACGTCGAGTACATGCTCGAGGAGGTTCTCGACCCCGACGACGGGATCCACGGGCTCGCTCCGATTCCGTACAGCGACGTCGACGCGTCGCTCGAGATCTTCGACCGTATCGAGGGCGAGGACGCCTACGTCGGCGCCTGTTTCGTCACCGCCGGTGCGACGCCGCCGCTCGGCAACCGCAAGTACGATCCGCTCTACGAGCGCTGCGAGGAACTCGGTCTCCCGGCCGTATTCCACACGGGCGGTGCCGGCCTCGACGAGTACGTCCGGGCGGGCTATCAGGAGATGCTCGAGACCCACACCCTCGGCTTTCTGGAGTCGAACATGTCCCAGATCGTCAGCCTCGTCGTCCAGGGTATCCCCGAGAAGTTCCCCGACCTGGACATCGTCTTCATGGAGTCGGGGATCACCTACCTCCCCGGCCTGATGGCGCGTCTCGACGAGGAGTACCTCAAGCGTCCCGAAGAAGCGCCGCTGCTCGAGAAGAAACCGGGCGAGTACATCACCGACTTCTACTACGGGACACAACCGCTGGAAGTCTCCGCCGAAACCGAGTACCTCGAGAAGTGTTTCGATCTGGTCGGCGCGGACAGCCTGATGTTCGCCTCGGACTACCCGCACTGGGACTACGACCGTCCGACGACGGTTACCGATCTCCCCTTCCTATCGGAGGACGAGAAGAAACAGATCCTCTCGGAGAACGCCAAGGAGGTCTTCGGCCTATGAGCACGACGGAACTGATCGAAGTCAAATCCGACGCGGAGTTCGAAGACGGCGATCGGGAACTGATCGAGGTAAACGGCGTCGAAGTCGGCGTGCTTCGCGTCGACGGGGAGTACTACGCGGTCAGGAATCGGTGTCTCCACGACTGCGGACCGGTCGCCGAGGGCGCAGTCGGAAAGAAACTCGTCGGCGAGTTCGTCGAGCCCGGGAAACGCGTCGAGAAGGGGTACGATGACGATGAGCCGATCATCTCCTGTCCATGGCACGGCTGGTCGTACGACCTCGAGTCCGGCGAACAACTCGCCGACGATGACATCGTCTTGCCGACGTACGACGCCGTCGTCGACGACGGCGTCGTTTACGTCGACTGTCAGTAACTCGGCTCTATTTTATATAGGTACTTTCGAGCGCGTACCATCGTTCCCGAAGCGTCGAGAAAGGCAGTGATGGCCTCGCGAGGGCTCGTTTGATCCCTCTCTGCCGACGAGTGTCCTGGTAGCCGGCGAGACCTGTGTGCGGCTCGGATATCCTGGAACACCGGAGTTGCGGCCTGTTCTTGAGACATCGAACGAACTCGCACCTGCAGTATCGGGGCCAGCACATCGAAAACGAACTGCTATCGAAAGCGAGCGCTCGTAACGGGGCCCGAGCCATCTACCGGGGGACCGGACGTGCCAGATTCTGATACCTATCCGAACGCGTTGGGTCGATACCGCCCTCCTCAGATGAGCCCTAGAGCTGCGACGCCATGGGTTAGTACAGCGGCGATGGGGATCAGCAGCGCTGTACGGAGTATTAGAATAAGAGTGAGATCGCGGAACCGCATGGGAACGTCGTCGAACATATCGACCATCATGGGGGCCGACGCGGCGAAGAAGATCGCTTGTGCGCTCGTAATGATTACGACGAACACTTTCGTCACCAGATCCGTCCCAACGACGAGCGTTGCACCGATAAAGTACTCGGCCGTGCCACCAATGATTCCTGTGGCCGCCATTTCCGGGTCAGGAATGCCGAGGATAGTCATTAGTGGGACGAGCGGTGCCGCAAGGTACTCGAAAAACGGCGTATATGCCTCGAGCAGGAGAACGCTGGTCCCGATCGTCAACACGGTACCGATGATCATCGCGGTGAGTTTCGTCCCGTCGACGAAGCCGTTGATCGCTGCACGGGGGATCGATTCGCCCTTCTCTGCGGTTTTCACGCCTTCGCTGAAGGCGAACCGGAGGTAGTCGACAACGGAGCCGGTGAACATCGGCTCGGGGTCGGGTTCGGCGATGTACTCCTCGGGCACCGTTGAGAGTGGTGGAATTCGGACGAGGACCGCTGCGACGATGAGCGTCGCAATCATATACAGCGCGACGAGAAGCGGAAAGATGTGGAGGATCTCGAGCACGGCGGCGACCGCGCCGACCGTTCCGAGGTTGGCGGTGGCGAAACACGTACAGATTACGAACACCTCACGCTTGTTGTACCCGCCGCGATCGAAGACGTTTCGGGTGAGATAGTATCCAACGCTGAACGATCCGAGCCACGACGCGGCACTATCGAGGGCCGAGCGGCCAGGAAGGTTGAACAGCGGTCGCATGATCGGCTGGGCTAGCGTTCCGATGAATTGGAGGCCGCCGAGTTCGGCGAGCAGATTGACAAAGATACCGCCGAGGGGAATCACGAGCGCGACCGTGACCATGAGGACCTCCCAGGCTATCCCGGTGATATTGTCGGCGAGCAACCACTCAGGTCCGACACCGAAAAACATAGCGATCCCGAGGAATATCGCTATCACGCGGAACGCCCAGAACGGTTTCGACGTCTGCCAGTAATCGATTTGGAGCCACTTTTGCGTCCGTTCCTCGAGCGTGATCACGCCCTGGTAGTGTAGCATTGTGACCGTCGTCAGAATCCCGCCGGCAAACAGTACTCCCATAATGAATATTTCGACGGTGAGCATCGACGTTTCCGTAATCCAGGTCATCAGAACGTCGAGCGGAATCGTCGTCTGCCCGTTGTGTTGTACCGGAAGGAGGAAGAAAAACGCTCCAGCCGTGAACGCGATGATAAACTTCAGCGTCGGTCTGAGTCGTTTCTCGACGAGAGTAACGTCGTTTATCGACTTTGTGTCGGGTTTCACCGACTCTCCCGAAACGTGATCGTCGTCCTCCCAGCTCTGGCTACCGAACATATTGCGACAAATCCTGGCATGTGTCATAAAAACACCGATCATATGTCGGGATAAGTTCTATTGTAACAATAGTTAGATACATGCGATTAAGGTGTTTCGGTAGAAATAATCTAGCAGACTAATTTATAGCATCTACTGGCGGCCCCGAGGCGTTGAACTCGAGCGAGCGTACCGAAGTAACTAGCTACGATCGGACGTCTTGCAGTTACCATGTTTCAGCTAAACGGTAGCGCGGAGCCCTCTTCCTTAACGAGCCAACCCGTAAGGGCGAGCGAAGTAGGGTGTGATCGGTTACTTCCTGCGTTCGTCCGACCCGTATCGTGTAGCGGCCATCGATGCTGGAGGCGACTATTTTGCCCCCTACATGTCAACTATCGTGTCGTGAGACGGACGAACAACGGGGAACTGGGTGACTGACAGGCAGTCGGTGTACCGTTCTACGGCTGATCAAAGTTCTGAGCAGCCCCGAGATCGGAAGCGGCTGGTCGCGGTTCGGTTTTCTGAAAGTATCTCGAAATTCCGCATACGGCTGGAGAACTGATACCCCGACGGACCACCGATCCTCGAGGAGCCCGACGAGGAGACGCATCAAGAGTAGCTCCTGGTCGGTTGTTCGACGTCCCGACCGGTTCAGTCGTCGCTAGAAGCGCCGTTTTCAAGCGCGTCGCGCAGATCGTCGGGGACTGTAATACCGCCGTCGCCATCGACGGGTACGCAGACGCGGTGTTCAGTCCCGGTGAAGACGGTCTCGTCGCCGTGAGTCGCCCGATAGTCGAACTCGACGCTGGACTTCCCGACGGTCGTATCGATCTCGATCTCGACCTCGTCGCCGCCCTCGACCTGTCCCCGGAAGTCGAAGTCCATCGAAACGAGGGGGAGACCCAGTTCGTGTCGCTCGTGGAGTTCCCAGTAGGGCCACCCGATCTCCTCCATGAACATATCCGACGTTTCGTGGACCGCGTCGATCATCCGCGGATAGTGGGCGATACCGAACGGATCCGTATCCGAGAAGCGAACGGTCCAGGTCCGTGTATAACTCATACGATCGATTCGAAGACGGACTGCGGTCCTGATAAATCTACTGTCGAACCGGCTCGAGTCCACTCGATTACAAATCGAGGGGTTGCAGCCCCTCGAATATCGGCTCTCGTTCCAGAAGACGGCTGCAAGTATTGCCCGAGTCCGCGGACGAAAACGTCAACGTTACTTGCTCGGTTGTAAAACCAATACTCGTGACGCGATACCACAGGGATGGATCGACGCGCGATCGAACGCGTTTCCGCCGCGAGAATCGCGGGGATCCGCCCGTAACCGGCAACTGACTATGACTGCGAGTCCTGATACAGCGCTCGACGACATCGACGCCGAGCCGGCGACCGACGAACGGGCCGACTACGACTACGTCTCGGACGGCGTTGACCGCCCGGATCTGGTCGCCGACCTCCGCGATCGGATCGACGGCGACGTTCGGTTCGACACCTACTCCCGCCAGCTGTACGCGACCGACGCGAGTGCGTACCGGGAGACGCCGATCGGCGTCATTTTCCCGACCTCGACTGCCGACGTCGCGAGCGTCGTCTCCTACTGCGCCGACCGTGAGATTCCCGTCTTGCCGCGGGGCGGCGGGACGAGCCTCGCGGGTCAGGCGATCAACGAGGCGGTCGTCCTCGATTTCACCCGTTACATGGACGACGTCCTCTCGATCACCCCGGACGATCGACGCGCGAGCGTCCAGTCGGGAGTCGTCCTCGAGGAACTCAACGACGCGCTCGCTACCTACGGGCTGAAGTTCGCACCCGACCCCGCCGCCGGCAACCGCAGCGTTATCGGCGGTGCGATCGGGAACAACTCGACCGGGGCCCACTCGCTGATCTACGGGAAGACGGACGCCTACGTCGAGGAGTGCGAGGCCGTCCTAGCTGACGGGACGGTCGCCACGCTCGGCGACGTCGAAGTCGAGGAGTTGCGCGAGCGGGCCGACCCCGACGGCGACCTCCTCGAGCGCGTCTTCGCCGAGGTCGTCCGGATTATCGACGAGGATGCCGACACGGTCCGCGAGCGGTTCCCCGACCTGAAACGCAACGTCTCCGGCTACAATCTCGACGTGCTTATCGAGGAGGCCGAGACGGGCACCGTTAACCTCGCGCGTCTGCTGGCCGGCAGCGAGGGGACGCTGGCCGTCATTACTGAGGCCGAGATCGCCCTCGAGCCCGTCCCGGAAACGAAGGCGGTCTCCTTGCTGTTCTACGAGAGCGTCCTCGAGGCCGTAACGGACGTCCAGCACGTCCTCGAGCACGATCCGGCCGCGGTCGAACTCATCGACGACGTCCTCCTTGGGCTGGCTCGGAACACGGCTGACTTCGAGGATGTCGCGGCACTGGCCCCCGAGAACGCCCAGGCGGCTCTGCTAGTCGAGTTCTACGCCGAGGACGACGGTCACGGACGGGAACGAACAGCGGGTCTCCTCGCCGACCGCGTCCCCGGGAGCGACAGCGAGTCAACTCCGCCGACGGATCGACCGGAGATCGACGACATTAACGCCTTCGAGGGACTCGAGGCACACGCTGCGGACGAGCGCGACCAGTTTTGGAAGCTCCGCAAGGCCGGCCTGCCGATTCTGCTGTCGCGGACCTCCGACGAGAAACACATCAGCTTCATCGAGGACTGTGCGATCCCACCCGAACACCTCCCCGAATTCGTCGAGCGGTTCCAGTCGCTGCTCGTCGAGAAGAACCGCGACGTCGACGCGGCATTCTACGCTCATGCCGGCCCGGGAGTTCTCCACGTTCGTCCGCTGGTGAACACGAAGGCGGCTGCCGATCGCGAGGACATGGTCGAGATCGCCGACGAAGTAACCGACATGGTCGTCGAATTTGGCGGATCTGTCTCGGGTGAACACGGCGACGGTCACGCCCGCACCCAGTGGAACCGTAAACTCTACGGCGAGGAGCTGTGGGAGACTTTCCGCGACCTGAAGACGGCGTTCGATCCGAACTGGTTGCTCAACCCCGGCAACGTCTGTGGCGACCACGACATGACCGAGAACCTTCGGTACGACGATGAATACAGCCACGATGCGGATTTCGATCCCGCTCTAAACTGGGATAACGAGAACGGGATGCAGGGCATGGTCGAACTTTGTCACGGCTGTGGCGGGTGTCGGGGCGAGCAAGAGACGACCGGTGGCGTGATGTGTCCGACCTACCGTACCGCCGACGAGGAAATCACCGCTACCCGGGGCCGGGCGAATCTCCTCCGGGACGCGATGAGCGGCAATCTTCCTGACGATCCAACCGACGACGAGTTCGTCGAGGAAGTCCTCGATCTCTGTATCGGCTGCAAGGGCTGTGCGCGTGACTGTCCCAGCGAGGTCGATATGGCCAAACTCAAGACGGAAGTCAAGCACGCGCGTCACCAGGAACACGGCTCGAGTCTCCGGGACAAGCTGTTCGCCAATTTCGATCGGCTCGCACCTCTGGGAAGCGCCCTCGCACCGATCTCGAACCTCGCTCAGGAACTCCCCGGGGTCGGAACGATCACCGAGAAGACTGTCGGCATCGCGCGCGAGCGGTCGCTTCCGGAGTTTCATCGCGAGACCGTCAAGGACTGGTTCGAGGATCGCGGCGGCTCACGGATCCCGGAGAGCGACGCAGCGCGGAAGGCCGTCTTCTTCGTCGACAGCTACAGCAACTACAGCCATCCCTCGGTCGGCAAGGCGACGGTCCGAGTCCTCGAGGCCGCCGGCGTCCACGTCGACGTCGCGAAACGAACCGATAGCGGCCGGCCAGCGCTCTCGAAGGGGTTCATCGATACGGCCCGTGAGACGATGCGTTCGAACGTTGCCGAACTCGCCCCCCGCGTTGATGACGGGTGGGACGTCGTCCTCGCGGAACCCTCCGATGCGGTGATGTTCCAGTCCGATGCGCTCGATCTGCTTGGTGGGCGAGCCGTCGAATCGGTCGCGGCGAATTCGTACGGTGTCTGTGAGTACCTCGATACGTTCCGGCTCGACGCGAACGTTGACTGGAACACGCCTGCGGAGTCGCTAGCGTACCACGGCCACTGCCACCAGAAGGCGACGAAAAAGGACCACCATGCTGTTGGTGTCCTCCGACGCGCCGGCTACGTTGTCGATCCGCTCGATTCGGGTTGCTGTGGTATGGCCGGCAGCTTCGGGTACGAGGCCGAGCACTACTCGCTGAGCCAGTCGATCGGCGACATCCTTGTTGATCAGATCGACGATAGCGATGCGACCGTCGTCACTGCGCCCGGGACGTCCTGCCGGACCCAACTCGGAGACAAGCGCCTCAAACCGGTTCCGGCCGATAGCTCGCTCGCGGGCAGCGCCCTCGACGACGACGAACCGCCGACACCGATCGAACTACTTGCCTACGCAGTTCAGTAACGCTCGACCGGTCCCTCGCTTTCGTTGGAGACACGCCTCAGAGGCGCAATACCACTGTTAGATGCGAAGCGTCGTCGGTTGGTGCGACAATTTACCGTTCGTCGTATGTTTAAATGCAACTATCCGCCTATGTGTAACCGATCTAGTACCAAGTAGAATGTGTGTCGGGATGCGGCCGTTCAGATGCGAACGAGAATATCTTCGCCGTCAACGGTACAGTCGAATGTCCCGATTCGCTGTCCGGAGGCCTCGTGTTCGCCGGTCTCGAGGTCCCACTCCCAGAGGTGCCAGGGACAGGAAACAGTACACGCTTCGGCGTTGAGCCCACCACGTTCACCCGTCCAGGTATCCTCGGCGTTGATCTTCTCGTCGCCGGCTTTACAGAGTGGGGCGCGTTGGTGGGAGCACCGATTGCTGATCGCGTAGTAGTCGTCTCCGGTGTTGAAAACGGCGATCTCGATGCCGTCGATCTCGTATCCTTCGCCCTCTCCTTCGGGAATATCGCCAACCTCTGCGACCTTGGTGAAGTTATCGTCAGTCATTGATTTAGATGTCGAGGATCTCTCTGGCGTTTCCGCTCAGAATCCGTTCGCGCGTATGTTCGTCGAACGCACGCGAAGTGTAGAACCACGTCGGCGGATCCAGCGTCTGGTGTGGCCAATCGCTCGAATAGATGAACATCTCGTCGGCGAGGGAGAGATCAAGCAAGTTCTCCGCGTCACCCGCTCTGCGTGGCAGCGCGAACGGCTGCGTACAGAGATAGAAGTTATCGCGGAGGTAGTCGCTCGGGGCCCGCTCGAGATAGGTCTCGCTCGAATCCATCTTCCGAGGCGTGATCTGGACGTCTTCGGGGTGCATCTCGTAGAACTCGTCCATCCGGTAGCGGAGGAACGGAACCCACCAGTGACCGCCCTCCTGAATGACCACGTTCAGGTCGGGATACTTGTCGAAAACACCGCGCATGATCATATTGACGACGGTGACCATTGCGTGGATCGGCCAGTCGAAACCCAATACTTCGGTCCAGGTGAGCATGTCGTCGCCGATGTAGGAGTGCTGGGGCCAGTAGGCCAGCGATCCGTGGAGCAACAGCGGCATGTCGTTCTCGACTAACATCTCGAAGACGGGATCGAACTGCTCGTTGCCCCACGGCACTTTTGGATCAAACCAGGAGTACGCCGCGACGATGTTGTCCTCGTCGGCCATCCGTTCGATCTCCTCAACGGCGTAGTCGGGATCCCACTTCGGGATCATTGCCGACGTATACATGCCTTCGTCCGCGAAGTGATCGAGCATGTAGTCGTTCGCCGCCTGACAGACTGCGTTCTTCAGAACGGGATGGTGTTGTAGGTTGAGGTTGTTGATCCCCGCGTTGACGATCGGTTCGTCTACGGCGATGTTTTCACAGGCCTCGTGGACGTCTTCCGCGTACTTAGCGCGACCCTGAGTGAACAAACCTTCTTGTCCCTCTTTGATCCCGTATGCGGCGTCCCACTTGCCCATTACGGGCGTCGGCCCAAACTCCGTCGTCAACTTGTCCAGCGCACGGTCGTCTTCAACGTACGTTAACAGTTCGTCTTCGAGCGGATTGACGTGAAAGTCGAGATCGACGATCTCGTCCTCGAACGCCTCTTCCGGAACCTCAGCATCCCGGTCGAGACGCTTGACTGATGACTCCATACGAACCGGTATACCCAACCATCAATAATCAAGCTTCTGGTTAGTACACAAGCGTTTCACTGATTAGAAGTGATATATTTACTAGTATGCGTTCGGCAATTCCGAATGAATTGGACTAATATTATCCAACTGCTAGGTGAGGCGTCTGTCGATCCAGGTTCTCCATATGGATTTACAACCATATGGTTGTTCGTTAACCAGGGTCCGTTCGGCATCACCGAACGGCATGATAGAGCCGAACCTACATCGACGACCAACGAGCGTGACAAGCTGATCCTCAGTTCTGTGGATACTGTAGCTTCAATTCGAGTTCGTTCGCTGCTTCGAGCAAGGTCGGTTTGACCTCCTCGTGACAACGATCGACGGTGAGCCGATTGGCGGGGCCGGACACGCTGATCGCGCCGTGGATCGTTTCCTGGCCCAGCACGGGCGCGCCGATCGCTCGAACCCCGTCGACCGTCTCTTTATTGTTGAGTGCGATACCTTCCTCCCGGATCCGGTCGAGCTCGGCTCGCAACTCGTTGGGGTCGGTGATCGTGTTGGGCGTCAGTTTGGGCAGCCCGTGTCGGTCGATGATCTCCTCGACGCGTTCCTCCGAGAGATACGCCAAAATGAGTTTTCCGGTCGCCAGGTGGTGGAGCCGCGCTCGACCGCCGATGCTCGCGTGGGTCTGGACCGCTCGTTCACCCATCGCCTTGTCTAGATAGACGGCCTTCCCGTGTTCTTCGACGATGATCCACGCGACTTCACCGGTCTCGGCCGCTAATTCTTCGAGGATCGGCCCACCCATCCGAGCGATCGCACGGTTGTTCTTGACGAACATACCGTGCTCAAGAAACTTGAGGCTGAGTTCGTATTCGTCGCCGCTTCGGAGTACGTATTCGTTGCTCTCGAGCGTCGCGAGGTGACTGTGAATCGTACTTTTGGCGAACTTGAGTTCGCCGGTCAGTTCAGCTAGCGTCGCCCCATTGAGCGACTGTAACGCATTGAGAATCTCCAACACTGTGTCGGTCGTCTTGACCCGTCGTTTGGGGTCATCACCCGTTGTCATATCCGTTGGATGCCTACGAGCGACAAAATGTTTTCGGAGAGGCGTGTTTCTAGACGTAGCGAACGACAAATTCCTACGTAGAGAACGTAGAGATTGTCCAGCGTCGCGGTCGGCTCTGGACCAGCGCCTCGGGGCGAAGTGAAAACACTATCAAGTGCAACTTCACTCTTGTTGGCTGCGTTGAATCACTAGACGGCGTCGGGGGAGGTCAGTAAATCGAAGGAGTTGAAGCGGGGAGACTTCGGTTGTCCATGACGAAAATCTCCCGCTTCACCGAGCGTTGCGTCTCGATTGCACAAAGAGTTACGGGTGAACGAGGCGAATCCGCCGCCCCGCAGGGCGGCGGCGGATTCGCCGACTATGCCCTCGTTTCGCTGCATTGTCTCCGGATTTATCTCGATACGTCCTACCGGATGACAATCGATCTGTTGAAGGAGATGCCGCAAATAACAGGGGAGATCGGCCTTGACGAGGCCGATCTCCCCGCGCCTTCCACGCTGTGTAAGGCGTTTGATCGGATCGAGATGAGCGTCTGTCGA
>NZ_JAAVUO010000030.1:0-39301 GCF_012163165.1 Natronococcus sp. JC468 | reverse complement strand
CTGGTCGGCCACTGTCGGCTTCACCCTCGGGGTCAAGCCCCGAGGCACTCGCCTCGAACCGCCTGTAGAACTCGCGGTCGACCTCGGGGAGGCCCTCGGCGGGCTCGACCAGAATCGCGCCGAACATCCCCAGGCTAGGCAGGGCTACACGCGCTGAAAAGCACACCGTTGGTCACAACTCGGTGGCGACCGTTGACGTTCCACGCGAAAGCGTACTTGAGAACCGAGGAAACGCGCAACCTGAATATCCACTTCGTGGATTCCCGCGTCTTTAGGCGCCGGAGGATGTCAAGGTTGCCTTGGTTCTAGCTACGAGTGTAAACTAATTCACACTTCCGATGATTCCCTCCGGAAGGGAATCGCGTGGCGTGTTCGCAGGTACAAGTGATCCCGACGGCCGGCGCTCGCCGGGCGGTACGCGGATGAACGTCCGTTCCGTACGGCTCCGCGTGACCGCACCGAAACCTCCCCTCGAGACGGACATCTCGTTGCTCTCGCTCGACGAGGCGAGGTCGACCTCGCGGGTCGTCAACGAGGTTCGGCTACACGCCGTCGTCGCGGGCGACCCGGACGATCCATTGGTCGTGTTGTTACACGGCTTTCCGGAGTTCTGGTACGGGTGGCGCGAACAGATCGAACCGCTGGTCGAGGACGGGTATCGGGTCGTGATCCCCGACCAGCGGGGGTACAACCTGAGCGAGAAACCGCGTGCGGTTCGGGAGTACCGACTTCCAGCACTCTCCCGGGACGTGGCCGAACTGATCGCGAGCGAGGGGCGCGAGCGGGCTCACGTCGTCGGCCACGACTGGGGCGGCGTCGTCGCCTGGGACCTCGCGTACCGGTACCCCGAGCGGGTCGACCACCTCGGGATCGTCAACGCGCCGCACCCGACCGCGTACCGCCAGCAGCTCCTGTCGAACCCCGAACAGCTCAAGCGCAGCTGGTACGCGATGACGTTCCAGCTCCCGTGGCTGCCCGAACGGCTCTGTCGGTACGACGACTTTCGGCTCCTCGAGCACGCTCTTCGAGGGACCGCGGCGGAGGGGACATTCACCGAACGAGAGCTGTCTTCCTATCGACGCGCGTGGCGCCGCGACGGTGCGTTGCGGGGCTCATTGAACTGGTACCGTGCGCTCGCGCGGTACCCGCCCGAGACCCGTCGGGACCCCCTCGAGCAGCCGACGCTCGTGATCTGGGGAGCGGACGACGTCGCGCTCGTACCCGAGCTGGGACCCGAGAGCGTCCGCTTTTGCGAGCGGGGCCGCCTCGAGCGGCTGCCGGAGACGAGTCACTGGGTGGTCCACGAGCGGCCCTCGGAGACGACGGCGCTGGTGTGTGACCACCTCTCGGGTGCCGACTGAGGGCCGGTCCGCTCCGCGGTGGGCGACCGACGACGATCCTCGAGCCCGCCGTCAGCCGGCCGGAGCGATTGCGTACGCTCCATTCCCACGATGTAGGAATCGTGGGGGTACTATTGTCGCCTTCCGACCTAGGTCCGAGCCGAACAGGTTCGCATGGCCCAGGCAACACTCACCGTCACGATGCCCGAACAGATCTGGATCCAGCAGGTCTCGACGGCGTACCCGGAGGCGACGTTTCGCGTCCTCGCCGCCGTCCCCGGCAACGAGTCGGGGTTCGCCCTCGTCCGCCTCGCCGGACCCGCGGTGTCCGAGATGCTCGACGAGATTCGGACGCACCCGCAGATCCTCGAGCTGACGGTCGTCCAGCGCAGCGACCGGGAGGCGACGATCCACTTCGAGACGACGGCCCCGCTATTGTTGTTCTCCGCGAAAGAGTCGGGCATTCCGATCGAGCTTCCCGTCGAGATTCGAAACGGCGAGGCCACCGTCGAGGTCACTGGCTCGCGCGAGCGCCTCGCGGAGCTGGCCGAACAGCTCGAGCAGTTCGGGCTCCGGTACCGCATCGAACAGATCCGCGAGCGCCTCCACCGAAGCCAGCTGCTCTCCGAGCGCCAGCTCGAGGTCGTCTCCGCCGCCATCGAGGAGGGGTACTACGACACGCCGCGGCGCTGCTCGCTGACCGAGCTGGCCGGCCACCTCGGCATCGCCAAATCGACCTGCAGCGAGACGCTCCACCGGGCCGAGGAGGCGATCGTCAAGCAGTTCGTCGAGGAGTTGCCGAGCGAGGACCGACTCGAGGAACAGCTCGCGAGCGGTTGAGAGAGTCGACGCCGACGATCCCGCCCATCGTGACGACGAGGTGGGTACTCTCCGATCCCGTCGGGGAAGTACACGCGAACATGTTCGTATCCGTTCTCAGAAGTTGGAAATCGGCTCGATGGTTCAACACCATCTAGTTGCGAGTGCGGGGTAGAGGATACAGATATGGTTGTATTCAACTACGTACCGACGTGTAATCGAACGGGTTCGACGAGAGGTGCTCTCGGCGAATGAGTGCGGACGACGATTCGTTCCATCCACTCGGCGAGGAGTGGGAAAACGACCTCGAGGGGATGCTCGACGACACCGAGTACGACACCGACCTCGGGATGGAGATGGCCGAGGACGCCATGCGGGTCACGAGGGGCGAACTCTCCGAGGCCGAGTTCCACGAGAAGTACCACGACGACGTGATGGAGGAGTTCGGCGAGGACCAGCGCCCGACCAAGGAGGCCTACGAGAAGGCCCAGAAGGCCCAGGAAGAGGCCAAGGGAACGGTCTCCAAGATGCTCTCGAAGTTCGAGGGCGACGGCGAGGAGCCGCGCCGCGACGTGATGAAGAAGATGGGCGCCGGCGCCGCCGCCGTCGGTCTCGGCGCCTGGGGAACCGTCGACAACGGCGGTCAGGAAGAGGAAGCGCTCGCCGCGGCCGAAGGCGGCGAGGAGGAACCCGGATTCGGCGAGGGCGAGGGCGTCCAGTGGGGGATGGCCATCGACCTCGAGCGCTGTGACGGCTGTCTGTCCTGTGTTACCGCCTGTTCTTCGGAGAACAACCTCGACCAGGGGGTCAACTGGATGTACGTCCTCCAGTACGAGGACTCCAGTTCCTCCGACGCGACCAACTCCCAGGTCGCCCGGGGCGCCGGACGAGCGCCGAACCGTCTCGTCCGCCCGTGCCAGCACTGCACCGACGCGCCGTGTGAGAAGGTCTGTCCGACGACGGCCCGCCACACCCGCGACCAGGACGGGCTGGTTCTGACCGACTACGACGTCTGCATCGGCTGTCGGTACTGCCAGGTCGCCTGTCCCTACGGCGTCAACTACTTCCAGTGGGACGAGCCGGACATCTCGACCGAGCAGATCGCCGAGCAACACGACGCCGAGCCCGGCGAGCAGGGCGATCACATGACCGACGACCGCGGCCGCTGGGTCGACAGCCGCGCGCCGCGGGGCACCATGAGCAAGTGTACGATGTGCCCGTCCCGACAGGACGGCCACAAGGGCGAGGAGAAGGTCGGCACGACCGCCTGCGAGGACGCCTGCCCGCCGGACGCGATCCAGTTCGGGAACATGCACGACGAGACCAGCGACCCGATCCGCTACGCCGAGAACCCGGCCCGCGCTCGGACGCTGGCGCGGGTCAGCCCGCCGTCCGCGAGCGACCTCGAGGAGAGCCTCAGCGGCGCCGGAACCGACGTCGACTCGGTGATCGAGGCGACCGACCTCGAGCAGGAAGACCTCGAGCTCATGGTCGCGATCGACATCGTCACCGACGATCTGGCCGAGACCGACGGCGACCACGCCCAGTACGAGCAGAACGTCCAGGACGCGCTGGACGCGCTCTCCGAGCACGGCCTCGACTTCCAGAGCCAGGAGGTCCTCGCCCAGCTCAACCTCGCCGACGAGCCGGAATCGTCCGGTAACGGCGGCAACGGTGGCAACGGCGGAAACAGCAGCGACGGCGGTAACGGCGGAAACGGTGGCAACGGCGAGGAGTTCGAACCGGACCAGCAGCAGGCCCAGGTCCGACTCGAGCAGTTCGCCGGTACGCCCACGTCGAACTTCCGGCTGCTCGAGGATCAGGGAACCAACCCGAACATCATCTACCTCGGTAACGAGCCCGGTCCGGACGCCGAACAGGTCGAGCCGACCGGAACCGGTGCCAACTACGAGGACCTCTCCTACGCTCGCGCGAACGGCGAGTCCGTAAGCCTCGTCGACAACCGCAAGGAAGTCCTCGACGAGGGCACGGTCGGCGACGCCGGGGTGAGGCTCGGATGAGCACGAAGACGCCGACGGAAGCGGACATCCTTCGGCCGATCCAGAACGTGTCGAAGGGCTACCTCGCGCTGTTTGCGCTCTGTGCGCTGGCGCTTGGCGCCTTCCTCGTCGGCTGGGCCTACCAGCTCCAGCAGGGACTGATCGTCACCGGCCTCGGCGACTGGGGCTCCGGTGGTGGCGTCACCTGGGGGATGTACATCGGCGCGTTCATCTGGTGGGTCGGCATCGCTCACGGCGGGATCATCCTCTCCGCTGCGGTCCGACTGCTCGGCATGGAGAGGTACATGCCCGTCGCCCGGATGGCCGAGCTGATGACGATCGCGGGTCTCTCCGCGGCCGGCTTCTATATTCTGGTCCACATGGGCCGTCCCGACCGGATGGTCACGAGCGTGCTGGGCCACTACCACATCACGGTCAACAACTCGCCGCTGGTGTGGGACGTGACCGTCATCACCGCGTACTTCGTGCTGACCGCGACCTACCTCGCGCTGACGATTCGGTACGACGTGGTGCGACTTCGCGACCAGCTGCCGGACCGGTTCAACCCGATCTACAAGGTCTTGACGCTCGGCTACTCCGAGGAGGAAGACGAGGTCGTCGAGCGGATGGTCTGGTGGCTCGCGCTCGCGGTGATCATCATGGCTCCGCTGTTGCTCCACGGCGGCGTCATTCCGTGGCTGTTCGCGCTGCTGCCGTCAATGCCCGCCTGGGAGGGCGGCATTCAGGGGCCGACGTTCCTCGCGATCGCGCTCATGTCCGCGATCAGCGGAATCACCCTCGCCGCCTACGGTTTCCGTCGCGCGTACGACTGGGACCACATCATCACCGACGACATCTTCCGGGGCCTCCTGCTGTGGCTCGGGTTCTTCTGCATGCTGTTCCTCTGGTTCCAGCTCCAGTACGCCGTCAACGGGCTGTTCAAGGCACCGATCCCTCGAGCCGAGGCAACCCAGGCGAAGGTCGGCAGTCCGATCTACCAGACTGCGATCGGCATGATCGGCCTCTCGCTGGCGTACATTTTCGCGATGGTCATCCGTCCGGCGCTGTTCAGCAAGAAGCGAGCGCTGATCGTTAGCGTGGCCGTGCTCGCGGCGACGTTCACCGAGAAGCTCCTGTTCGTCGTCGAGGGGTTCCTCCATCCGGTCTTCACGCTCTATGAGGCGACCCCCGGCGAGTACTTCCCGAGCGCCATCGAGTGGCTGTCCCTGGCGGGAACCATCGGCCTCGTGGTGCTGGTCTTCCTGACGGTCTCGAAGGTCGTCCCTATCGTGGAGCTCCACGCGATCGAACACCTCCGCGGGGGACACGGACACAGTCACGAACACGAGCACGAACCGGTAGAGGAAAGTACGAAGAAACCGGAGGTTGAAGCATGATTCCGGCACTTTCGAGCGGCCTGTCGTACCTGCTGTACCACGGGTATGACGGCACCGAGGGCCTGACTGGCTTCCCGAACATCGGTACTTGGCTGATCTTCGCTATCATCCTCGTTCCGGTCTACGTGATGGTCGCCGCGTGGTTCCTCGGTGCACCCCGCGACACGAGCACCGGGCTGCTCGGCGTCTCCTACCTCGTCGGGATCACGGCCCAGATGTGGATCGGCATGTTCATCATCACGATGATCATCGGGATCCTGTTCTACGGCGGGATGCCCGAGCCGATCACCGCACCCGGCCCGATGTAGGCCGCCCGAGTACCGACCCGTCATTTTTCGCCGTCGATCTCCATCGTCTCGAGTCTCGCGTCCGTTAGCGTTCGTCTCGAGCGGTCCCTCGGGTACCGAACCATCACACGTATCCCGTTGCACCCCTTACCAGTTTTCGAGCACACCCCGACACAGTATGAGCATCACAGAATACGAACTCAAGATCGAACTCGAGGGCATCGAAGATCCGGACATCGGCGAGGACATCGTCACGCTCGGCCTGGTCAACGACGTCACGATCGACGACGGGACCGCCCGGATCTCGCTGGCGTTCAACACGCCCTACGCCCCCTCCGAGATGGAGATCGGGAACCGGATCCGGGAGGTCTGCGAGGAGGCCGGTCTCGAGGCCGATCTGCGCGCCCACGCCGGCGCGGAACACGGTTTCGACGACGAGGTTCTCCCCCGGGTACGAAACGTCATCGCGGTCTCCTCGGGGAAAGGCGGCGTCGGCAAGACGACCGTCGCGGCCAACATCGCGGCCGGCCTCGAGAAACGCGGCGCGATGGTCGGCATTCTCGACGCGGACATCCACGGCCCGAACATCCCCCGCATCCTCCCCGTCGAGAGCGATCCCGGCGTCACGCCCAACGAGGACATCGTCCCGCCCCGCTCGGACGGCGTCCGCGTGATCAGTATGGGCTTTATGACCGAGGACGAGGACGATCCCGCCATTCTGCGGGGACCGATGGTCAACAAGTTCATGATGAAGTTCCTCGAGGGCGTCGAGTGGGGCCAACTCGACTACCTCGTCGTCGACCTCCCACCGGGGACGGGCGACGCGACGCTGAACCTGCTGCAGTCGATGCCCGTGACGGGCGCGGTCGTCGTCACGACGCCCCAGGAGATGGCGCTGGACGACACCCGCAAGGGCGTCCAGATGTTCAACAAACACGACACGCCCGTGCTGGGTATCGTCGAGAACATGAGTTCGTTCGTCTGTCCGAGCTGTGGCGACCAGCACGGCCTGTTCGGAACCGAGGGCGCCGACACGATCTCGGAGAAATACGATGTCCCGCTGGTCGGTCGGGTGCCAATCCACCCCGACTTCGGCGCGGAGGGCAGCAAGGGAACCCTCGTCAAGGACGACGACAGCGAGGTCCAGGACATCCTCGAGGAGATGGTCGCCAACGTCGCCGACCGCGTCGGGGAGGCCAACCGCCGCACCGTCTCGGAGAACACCGCCGACGAACCTGACGACGCCCTGCCAACCGAAGTCGAGGACTGAAGGTGCGCCGAGTGCCGTTTTTGTCGTCGCCGTTCGCTACGCGTCCCCGCGAGCGGCGGCCACGAGCGCCGCGACGCGCTCGCGCGAGACCGGGTTCGTCGTCTCGCCGCCCTCCTTGAGCGCGGTGCCGACGACGACGCCGTCGGCACCCGCCGCGAAACAGTTCCGGACCGTCTCCAGGGTGACGCCGCTGCCGACGACCGTCGGCACCTCGAGTCCCCGATCGGAGAGTGCGCCGGCGACCCGTTCGACGTCCTCGAGGGCCGTCGCCGCGCCGGTGCCCGGACCGGAGACGACGAGCCCGTCGGCTCGGCCGCGCTCGGCGGCCTCGAGGGCCGCCCGCCGAACGTCGTCGGCGCCGACGGGCGTCGCGTGTTTGACGTGGACGTCCGCGAGAACGGCCACGTCGGCGTCGATGCGCTCACGGAGTCGCATCGTCTCGTGAGCGCGGCCCTCCAGTACGCCCTGGTCGGTCGCCGCGGCGCCGACGTGAACGTTGACGCGGACGAACTCGGCGCCGACCGCGGCGGCGACCGACAGCGCCGCTTCGGCGTCGTTGCGGAGCACGTTGATCCCGATCGGGAGGTCGACGGCGCCCGCGACCCGGGTCGCGATCGCGGTCATCTCCGCGACCGTGTGGGTCGGCACGTCTTCGGGGTGGAAGGGTGCGTCGCCGAAGTTCTCGATGACGATCCCGTCGACCCCGCCGGCCTCGAGGGCCCGGGTGTCCGCGAGCGCGCGGCGCCGGATCGACTCGCGGCCGCCGTCCGCGTCGTACCCCGGGGCGCCGGGAAGGGCCGGGAGGTGGACCATTCCGAGGACGGGACGGACGGCGTCGAACCGATCGAGGAAGTCGCTGTCCATGCCCGCACTGTCGTCCCGAGAGGAATAAGCGACCCGTTCTCGCACCTCATACCGGCAAGAGCCTCGGTATTCGGGGTCGTTACCCCTCGAGAACGGCTACCCCCGGTCGATGCCAGAGCTGTTCTCGCCGCTATCGATGCGCGAGCTCGAGGTACCGAACCGGCTCGCCGTCTCGCCGATGTGCCAGTACTCCTGTGCACCCGACGGGCTGGCGACGGAGTGGCACCGGGTCCACCTGGGCAGCCGCGCCGTCGGCGGCGCCGGAATCGTGATGACCGAGGCGACGGCCGTCGAACCCCGCGGGCGGATCACGCCCGCCGACCTGGGGATCTGGAGCGACGAGCACGCCGACGCGCTCGAGCCGATCACCGAGTTCGTCCGCGAGCAGGGCAGGGTCCCCGCGATCCAGCTGGCCCACGCGGGCCACAAGGCGAGCAAGACCCGTCCCTGGGAGGGCAACGTCCCGATCCACCCCGAGGAGGACGACGACGGCTGGGAGGTGCTCTCGCCCTCGCCTTCGGGGTACCCGCCGTTCCCCGGCGACGATCCGGCGATCCGGAAGGCGACCCACGACGATATCGCAGACGTCGTCGACGCCTACCGCGCGGCCGCCGAGCGCTCGCTTGCGGCCGGCTTCGAGATCGCCGAGGTCCACGCGGCCCACGGCTACCTGCTCCACGAGTTCCTCTCGCCGGCGACGAATCGCCGCGAGGACGAGTACGGCGGGAGCTTCGAGAACCGCACGCGGTTCGTCCGCGAGGTCGTCGCGGCGGTCCGGGAGGTCTGGCCCGACGACAAGCCCGTCTTCGTGCGGATCTCCGGAACGGACTGGCTCGAGGACCGCCCGTCGTGGGATCTCGAGCAGTCGGTGCGGCTGGCCGGGGAGCTCGAGGAGCTGGGCGCCGACCTGATCGACGTCAGTTCCGGCGGGCTCCACCCCGATCAGAACCCGCCCGGCGGGCCGAACTTCCAGGTGCCCCTGGCCGAGCGGATCCGCGCGGAGGCGGGGATCGCCGTCGGCGCGGTCGGGGGAATCACCGAGCCCGAGCAGGCCGACGCGCTCGTTCGAAACGAACGTGCGGACCTCGTCCTCGTGGGGCGGGAGTTCCTTCGCGACCCGTACTTCGGGCTCCGCGCCGCGGACGAACTGGCCGACGAGCCCGAGTCCTGGCCGATCCAGTACCGCCGCGCGGTTCGGTAACCGCGACCGTCGGGCGGCTCCCGACGTCCGGCGCTCGAGACCGAGCTCAGTCGTCGGTCGTCGAGATCCCGGCGCCCTCGCGGGGCGCGCTCTCGACCCTGAACCCGTCCCCGCGCGGGGCGTGGACCCGCTGGGGGTACGGGATCGAGATCCCCTCCCGCTCGAAGGCGTCCGCGATCGCGTCGATGACCGCGGTGCGGGCGTCGTGGGTCCGTCGCATCGTCGGGTTTCCGATCCAGACCTGACACTCGAGCAGGATCGACGAGTCGCCAAAGCCCCGCGTGACGACCTGGGGATTGGGCGAGCTCTTGATGATCTCGAGGTCGTCGACGGCGTCGACGACGACCTCCCGCGCCCGGGAGAGGTCGGTCTCGTAGTCGACGCCGACCTCGATCTCGAGGCGGAGCTGGTTGTTGCGCGAGTAGTTCGTCAGCTGGCTGCTCGTCACCTCGTCGTTGGGGACGAGGACGTGCTTGTCGTCGAAGGTCTGGATCTTCGTCGTGAAGATCGTGACGTCGGTGACGATCCCCTGGGTCTCGTTGACCTCGATCCAGTCGCCGACCCGGAACGGGCGGGAGAACAGCAGGATGAACCCCGCGAGCATTCCCGCCAGCGTCTCGCGGGCGGTCAGCGCGACGATGGCGGTGATCGCGCCGGCGCCGATGAAGATGTTCGTCAGCTCGATGCCCCACAGCGACATGATCACCGTGGTGGCGATGCCGATGATCGTGACGTCGGCGACGTGGTGTGCGACCTCGCTCTGGTGTTTCGTGAGTGCGCGCGTCTCGGCGAGCGTGTCGATCGACCGGTTGACGAAGCGGATCGCCAGGTACGCGGTCGCGACGATCCCGAGCGTGACGACCTGCTGGGCGGCCTCCCACGGCGAGATCGAGGCCGCGTTCAGCGCGAACTCGAGGACGAACAGCACGCCCCAGATCGCGCTGAAGCCGTAGACGGCGATCGCCACGACGACCACCAGGACGAGAATCGAGGCGATCTCGGCGATCCGCGTCCCGCGGCGGCGCCGGATCGCCTCGTAGAGCCGCGACGTCCCCGCGATCCCGAGAACGGTCAGGATCGCGAGCAGCGCCGTCGCGAGCAGCTGGGCGCGAAACGAGTCGAGAACCGTCTCCTGAATTCGGGTGATCGTCTCGGGCCGGAGCGAGACCTGCAAGGGGAGACGCGACGAGGGGCCGCCCGGAGGATCGACGGACATGACGCGAGACCTGTCAGACGAACTGAGGGCCGGAAAGTAAGCTCTTGCGATCCGTCAAAGCCCGGGTCGTCCGCGAGCGGGATGCTACCGCTCGTCGACCCACTTGATCGAACAGCCCCGGGAGGGCCGCCACTCGAGGTCGACCGCCTCGCCCGCGAGGACGCTCTCGATGGCCTCGCGGACGTGGAACCGGGTCGGCTCGTCCTCCGGATTCAAGGCGTCGTCGAGCCGGCCGTGGTAGACCAGCCGAAACTCCCCGTCCGCCCGCTCGAACAGGAAGGGGTCGGGCGTACAGGCTGCGCCGTAGGCGCGGGCGACGGCCTGGCTCTCGTCGCGGAGGTAGGCGTCGTACCGGATCCGTCCGTCCGCGACGTACTCGCGCATCTTCTCGAGGGAGTCCTCGGGGTACTCCGCGGCGTCGTTGGAGTTGATCCCGACGACCGAGACGGCGTCGTACTCGTCGGCCAGCTCGTTCAGCAGGTCGAACTTCGCCTGCGCGTACGGGCAATGGTTGCAGGTGAACACGAGAAGCAACGCCTCGCTGTCGGCGAAGTCCTCGAGGGGGTAGCGCTCGCCGTCGGCGCCCTCGAGTTCGAAGTCGGGTGCGGCGTCGCCGGCCTCGAGTTCGGAGTCGGACTCCTGGAGTACCATACCCGTCAGTTACGGCTGTTCGATCTTATAGGTGAGTCCCTCGGGAGCGGACTCGAGTCGCCGCCGCACGGGACGGCGACACGACGGTCGCCGACGCACCGATCGCCTCGCAACGCCTCTGCACAGTAGTATTCCGAACCGATCTCCCAGGAATATATTTGTACCAGCAGGGTGACTGGTTCGGTATGGAGACACTCGAGGTAACCGACGAGCAGTACGCGATCGTCCAGCAGCTGCGTGAGGAGATCGGCGAGCACGTCGTCGGCAAGTACGGCCACGTACGGGAACGCGACGCCGTGCAGTTCCTGATCGACAACCTTCACGACGGACTCGAACTCGAGCCGGGGGCGGCGGCCGACGGAGACGAGGTCGGGGCGGGCGTCGACGCCGACCCGAACCTGCAGACGGTCTCGTACGACGAGGCCGAATCGGTCGACGATGCGGTCGAGGGAGACGCCCTCGAGACCGCCGACGAAAGCGCCGTCGATCCCGAGGGCTCCGCCGATCGGGACTCGACGACGGAGCCGACCCTCGACGGGGCCGAGGGGGCGTCCGCGCCGTCCGGCGACCGTCTCGCCGGGACGCCCGGCGCCCCGACGGACGACGCGTCCGACGACCGCGACCCGTCCGACGGCGAGGACGGCGACGGCGCCGACGACGACGAGATGCTAGACGAGATGATGGCCCTCCTCGAGACCCACGACGACAAGTGGACGGAGGCGTCTTCGGCCGACTTCAGGTATACAGTGACGCTGCCCGACGGCTCGACGGAGTCGGTCCAGACGAAAGACGACGTCCGCGCGCTCCTGTTCAGACACTACCGGTGACCGCCGATCGGGGCGCTCGAGCCCTCGCCGGGCGCAAAAAACCGGGAAGGGACAACGTTTTACTTCGCCCTCGCGCTTGGGTGGGGTATGAGCGAACGCGAGGTGCTCGAGTTGCTCCGTGAGAACGCGCGCTACTCCGCCGCGGACATCGCGCGAATGACCGACCTCTCGGCCGAGGAGGTCGAGGCGACTATCCAGGAGCTCGAGGCAGCGGGCGTAGTTCGTGGCTACCAGGCCGTCGTCGACTGGGACGAACTCGAGGACGAGCGCGTCCGGGCCGAGGTCGAACTCAACGTCCACCTCGACCGCGAGACCGGGTACGGCGAGATCGCCGAGCGCCTCGCACGATTTCCCGAGGTGACCGCCCTGCGGCTGGTCAGCGGGGACTACGACTTCGACATGGAGGTCGAGGGCGACTCGATCCGGGAGGTCTCGCAGTTCGTCAGCGAGAAGGTCGCTCCCGTCCCCGAGATCACCCAGACGGTTACCCACTACGTGATGACCTCCTACAAGGAGAACGGGATCGAGTTCGGCGACGGCGAGGAGGACGATCGGCTCTCGTTCTCGCCATGACGTTCGAGCTCTCCGAACGGGTGCGGGAGGTTCCGCCCTCGGGCATCCGGCGCTTCTTCGAGATCGCAGAGGAACGCGACGACGTCATCTCGCTGGGCGTCGGCGAACCGGACTTCTCGACGCCGTGGGCGGCCCGCGACGCCGCCATCGCCTCCCTCGAGCGGGGCCAGACCTCCTACACCGCCAACCGCGGGACTCGAGAGCTCCGCGAGGCCATACGCGAGTACGCCGCCGACCGGTTCGCCCTCGAGTACGACCCGGGCGAGGAGATCCTCGTCACCGCGGGCGCGAGCGAGGCCGTCGACCTGGCGTTCCGGGCGTTCGTCGACCCCGGCGACACCGTCGCCGTCGCCCAGCCTTCCTACATCTCCTACGAGCCCGGCGTGATCTTCGCCGGCGGTGAGGTGCTGTCGGTGCCGACGAAAGAGGAGGACGACTTCCGACTCACCGTCGACGCCCTCGAGAGCGCGGGCGCCGAGGCGGCCGACGTGCTCGTGCTCTGTTACCCGAACAATCCGACGGGCGCGATCATGCGCGAGGAGGATCTCGAGCCGATCGCCGAGTTCGCCCGCGAGCACGACCTGACGGTGTTCTCCGACGAGATCTACGCCGAGCTAACCTACGACGGCGAGCACACCTCGATCGCGACCCTGCCCGGGATGCGCGAGCGAACGATCGTCTTCAACGGGTTCTCGAAGGCCCACGCGATGACCGGGCTCCGGCTGGGCTACGCGCTCGGACCCAGCGAGGCGATCGGGGCGATGAACAAGATCCACCAGTACACGATGCTGTCGGCGCCGACGACGGCCCAGCACGCCGCCTTAGAGGCCCTCGAGTCCTGCGACGACGACGTCCGCGAGATGGTCGACCAGTACGACCGTCGCAGACGGTTCGTGCTCTCGCGCTTTCGCGAGATCGGGATGGACGTCTTCGAGGCCAAGGGCGCCTTCTACTGTTTCCCCGAGGTGCCCGACGGCTGGACCGCCGAGGAGTTCGCCGAGGCGGTGTTGCGCGAGGAGGGCGTCGCCGTCGTCCCCGGCGACGTCTTCGGGCCCGGCGGGGCGGGCCACCTGCGGATCTCCTACGCGACCGGGCTCGAGGACCTCCGGAAGGCGCTGGCCCGCATCGAAACGTTCGTCGAGAACCACGTCTGAGCGCGCTCCAGAACCTTCTTTTCCGCCGCCGCCGCGGTCGTTCGTATGACCGACTATCGCCCGATCCCGGACGAGCGGGAGACCTTCCACGAGTACCGTAGCTACGCGTTCAGACCCGAGGGAGGCGTTCCCGCGTACGATCCCGACGAGCACGAGACGGTTCGAGACGCCCGGGGCGCCCGTCGTGGCATCTTCGCCGAGGGTGATGACCGGCCCCGAACCGTCTGTCGTCACTACTGGCTCGAGGCCCGCGTCCGCGGCGACGCCCGCCCCGTCGCCGGGCTGGCGTCGGTCGCGACACCGCCCGAGTTCCGCCGCGAGGGTAACGTCCGGGAGCTACTCGAGGGCTCGCTCGCGGAGTACCGCGAGCGCGGCGACCGCCTCTCGATCCTCTGGCCGTTTCGCTACCGCTTCTACCGGCAGTACGGCTGGGACACCGCCAACCGGATCGTCACCCACGCCGCGTCGCCGGAGGCGTTCGCGTTTGCCAGGGGCGCCGACAACGGCTCGTTCCGTCCCCTCGAGGCCGACGAGTACGCCGTCCTCGAGCCCGTCTACGACGCCGCCAGCGAGGGCCTGGCGATCGAACGCGACGAGGCGTGGTGGCGCCACCGGATCTTCGGGGGCCACGACGCCGACCCGTTCGTCTACGTTTACGAGCGCGACGGCGAGCCCGCTGCCTACCTCGTCTACCGGATCGAGCGCGAGGACGGCGCCCGGACGATGCGCGTCTCGGAGCTGGCGGCGGTCGACCGCGAGGCGCTGTTCGCGCTGTTTGCCTTCTGTGCCGACCACGACTCGCAGGTCGACCGCGTGGAACTGCGCGTTTCGGAGATGGTTCCCATCCGGGAACTCGCGCGTGATCCCGACGCGATCGAGACGACCCTCGAGAACGGCCCGATGGTCCGGCTCGTCGACGTCGCCGCGGGGCTTCCCGAGCTTACGACATCCGAGGCCGACGCCGCGCTCACCCTCGAGGTCGCGGACCCGCTGGCCGACCCGAACGACGGCCGGTTCGTCCTCGAGGTCGGGGACGGAGCGGCGACCTGTGAGCGAGTCGACGGCGAGGACGGCGAACCCGACGCGAGTCTCGATATCGGCGCGCTCTCGCAGCTCGCCGTCGGCGCCCGCTCGGCGAGCGACCTCGCGTACGCGGGTCGGCTCGAAGCCGACGCCGAGACGGTGGCCACCCTCGAGGAGCTCTACCCCGAGGGCGACGTCTACCTCGGCCACCACTTCTAGAGCCGGCGCGGAAGGAGCTGCCCCCAGACGTGTTTGTCCAGCAGCCTGACCGTCAACGGCTCCTCGACCGCGATACAACAGGAGAGCCGCGGATACCCGAACCGAACGGCGGCAGCGTCGTGCCAGTGGACCGGATCCGGTGCGGGATCGACCTCGACGGTACAGGTCGAACAGAGCCCTCGGCCGCCGCAGTTGGCGTACTGAGAGACCGTTCCGTACACCGGGAGGTCGTGCTCGAGCAACGCCTCCCGGAGGTTCGTGCCGGGTTCGACCTCGATGCTCGTCACCTCGTCTCCGGCGACGACCCGTACCGGAATTCCTTCGGCCATACCATTCGGTACGTTCTCATGCCACATGGCTCTACTGTCGTGTTGCGAAGTGGTGTCGAGTACTGCAGGAGGTGTCTCGTTTCCCGTACGGATCCGTTCGAGTCTCGTCCCGGCCGCGGTGGCGTGTACTGTCGACTGGCCGACCGAACGGGAGGCCAGTCCTCGAGATCGTACGGACGTTTGCCCGAGCCCGGATCGCAAACTCGAGTCCCCGATGCTGTCAGACGACGTTCCGCTCGAGTCGCTCGCGCTCGGTTCCGAACCGATCGCTCGAGAGCGCCGCGATATCGACCAGCGAGGCCTCGCCGTCGACGATCAACTCGGCGACGAGCCGCCCCGTGGCGGGGGCGTGCTGGAACCCGTGGCCCGAGAAACCCGCGGCCGTGATCAGGCCGGGGACCGTCTCCTCGAGGACGGCGTTGTCGTCGGGGGTGACTGCGTACAGCCCCGCCCAGCCGCGCTTGATCCGGGAGTCGGGGCCGAAGTAGGTCGCCCACTCGGAAGCGGTCTCGAGGACGTCCGCGGCCCAGTCGAAGTCGATCCCGCGGTCGTAGCCGTCGGGGTCCCGATCCGGGTCCGGACCGCCGAGGTGGCCCCCGACCAGCGCCTCGCCGTCGCGCTCGGGCCGGAAGTACGTGCCCGTCTCGAGGTCGATCGTCAGCGGATCGGTTTCGGGGACGGCGGTTTCGGGGTCGACGACGACCATCTGGCGGCGCCTGGGCGCGATCGGTAGCTCGAGGCCGGCCATCGCCCCGACTCGACGGGCCCACGGCCCCGCGGCGTTGACGACGAACTCGGCCTCGAGGGGGCCGTCGGGCGTCTCGACGCCGACGACGCGGCCGTCGCCGTCCTCGCGCAGGACGTCGGTGACGGGCGTCTTCGTCCTGACGTCGACGCCCGCGTCGGCGGCCGCGCGGGCGTAGCCCTGCAGCGCGAGGTGGGGGTCCGCGAAGCCGTCGGTCGGGGAGTACGTCGCCGCAACGAACCCGTCGGGATCGATCCCCGGACAGCGCTCGTGGGCGCCGGCGGGCTCGAGCACCTCGCTCGGCACTCCCCGTTCGTTCTGCATCTCGACGGCCGTCTCGAGGGCCGCGGCGGTCTCGGGGGTGCGGGCCAGAAACAGGTAGCCGTTCGTCCGGTAGTCGACGTCGGTTCCGAACCGCTGTTCGAACTCGCTCCAGACGGCCATGCTCGCGAGCGAGAGCTCGACGTTCGTCGGCGTCGAGAACTGCGCGCGGATCCCGCCCGCGGCCCGCTCCGTGCTGCCGTTCCCGATCGAGCCCTTCTCGCAGACGACGACGTCGACGCCGCGCTCGGCGAGTTCGAACGCGCTCGAGAGCCCCACGATTCCGCCGCCGACGACGACAGCGTTCATACGGGATACGTTGACTCGGGTCGGGATAAGCGTTCGTCGTCAGTCCCGGAACCGGGTCGGCGAGAGCCGACGCCGGTACTCGGGGTCGGCGTCGCCCTCGACGATCCCGCCGACGACGTCGGCGACCGCGGGTGCCAGCGTGATCCCCTGCCCGCTCAACCCGACCGCGACGAGGTAGCCCTCGAGCCCGGTCTCGCCGACCAGCGGGCGGCCGTCGGGGGTGACCGTCCGGTAGCCGACCCAGTCGTCGACGACCGTCGCGTCCTCGAGGGCGGGGACGACCGTCTCGAGTTCCCGCACGGACTCGCGAAACGACGCCGAAACCGACCGGTCCGCGAGGTCGCAGCGCTGGCCGGGAACGTAGTCGGTCCGGTAGGCGCCGAGCCAGGCGCCCGTCTCGGTGGGCCGGACGTACCGCTTGGACTCGAAGATAGCGGTGGGTCCCTCGAGGGGATCGCTCGTCTCGACCGCGAGCATCGGCCCGCGGGTGTGACACAGCGGCAGGTCGATTCCGACCGCCTCGTCGAGTTGTGGCGCCCACGGCCCCGTCGCGTTGATCACCCGGTCGGCCGCGAATCGACCCTCGCTCGTCTCGACGGCCGCGACGGCCCCGTCGCGAGTTTCGACGTCGGTGACCGACACCCCGGTTCGGACGTCGACGCCCGCCGAGCGCGCGCGATCGGCGAACAGCTTCGCCGCGGCCGCGGGATCGCAGACCCGGTCCTCGGGCGTGTAGAGCCCGCCCTCGAGGCCCTCGGGCTCGATCCCGAGCCCGACGAGTTCGTTGGGCTTGAGGAAGGAAGCGTCGATCCCGGCCTCGCGAAGCGCCGCGGCGGAGTCCGCGAGGCGGTCGGCGAAGCTCTCGCTCTCGGCGACGTAGACGATGCCGATCCGATCGGTCTCGAGGCCGTCCTCGCGAAGTTCGCGGTAGCGCTCGCGGGCCCGCTCCCGGATCCGAAGATCGAACGGCTCGGGATCGACGACGGTCCGCATCAACAGTCCGGCGGAGGCGGCGGTCGTCTCCGCGCCGATCTTGGCTCGCTCGAGCAGCGCGACCTCGCCGTCGGTCGAACCGAGGCGGGCGGCGATCGCGGTCCCGACGATCCCGCCCCCGACGATGACGGTGTGCATACGCCCCGTTCGCGGGCCGAGGATACAGTCGTTTCCCGCCGTTCGGCTCGCGGGTGCGCCGTCAACGACGTACAGCAGTCCGTATGAAGTGGGGGCCCGACGATAGTCGGACCATGGTACGCGTGCTCTCCGATGCGGACGTGGCGTCGGTGCTCGAGCTCGAGGCGTTACTCCCGGTTCTCGCGGAAGCCTTCGAGAAGCAGTACGCGGGCGAGGTCGAGCGCCCGGAGCGTCCCCACTACCCGATCGGGACGGGGCTCGACCCCGACGCGCCGACGGAGCCGACCGGGACGGGGCTGTGTATGCCCGCGTACGTTCACGGCGAGCCGTACGCCGCCACGAAGCTGGCGACGGTCTGTCCGGACAACCCCGACCGCGGGCTGCCGACGGTCACGGCCCAGCTCGCGCTCGTCGACGCCGAGACGGGACAGCCCCGTTCCTACATGACCGCGAATCGGATCACCAGCGCCCGGACGGGCTGTATCGGCGGGCTCGCGGCCCGCGAGCTGGCGGCCGAGGGACCGCTCGAGCTCGGCGTGATCGGCGCTGGCACGCAGGCTCGCTGGCAGACCCGGGCGATCGCCGCGGCGGTGGGCTCCCGGCTCGAGGCGATTCGGGTCTACTCGCCCAGCGACTCGAAGGTCGACTGCGCCGCGGAGTTGGAGGACGAACTCGACGTTCCGGCGACCGCGGTCGAGACGCCCCGCGAGGCCGTCGCGGCGGCATCGGTCGTCGTGACGGCGACGACCGCCACCGAACCGGTGTTCCTGGGAGAGGCGCTGGCCGAGGGGACGCTGGTCGTCGCCGTCGGCGCCTACACGCCCGAGATGCGCGAACTCGACGCGACGACGGTCGACCGCGCGGCGACGGTCGTCGCGGACGTTCCCGAGGAGGCCGCCGAGACGGGCGATCTCCTCGAGCACGGCGATCGGGAACTGGTCCCCCTCGGCGGCGTCCTGGCGGGGTCGTTCGACCGCGAGTCGCCCGACGATATCGTCGTCGTCGCCAGCGTCGGCTCGGCGGTGTTAGACGCCGCGACCGCGGCGTTCGTCTACGACCGGGCTCGAGAGGCGGAGCTCGGGACCGACGTTCCGCTCTGACCCGCGGGTGGCACGTGCGGCCACGAGACTCAAATGGTCGTCCCCCCAACGTCCGTCCGTATCGATGATGCAGGATCGAGCGAGGACGGGCCGCGACGGTTCGCGAGGGCGAAACCGGAGGGATCGGACGTGACGGTTCGATCGATCCCGTTCGTCGATCGGATCGCCGACGGCGTCTTCGCGCTCGACGAGCGGCTCCGAGTGACCTACCTCAACGACGAGGCCGCGGCGCTGTTCGGCGCCGACCGCGGGGACGTCCTCGGCAAGCGCGTCGACGAGGCGGTTCCAGACACCCTCGAGGACCAGTTCCCCGCGGCGTTCTACCGCGCGGCAGACGGCGGTCTCCCGGCGACCGTCGAGCTGTACCACCACGAGCGCGACGCGCGATTCGAACTGCGCGCCTACCCGGTCGAGGACGGCCTCTCGGCGTTCGTCCTCGAGCTCGACGACCGGGAGCGACGCGTCGACCGCCGCGCGGCCGTCCTCGAGGCGATCGACGACGGCGTCGTCACGATCGACGGTAACCGACGGATCCTCGGCGTCAACGAGGCAATGACGTCGTTTCTCGGCGCCGACCGCGCGGACCTCGTCGGCGAGGGCGTCGACGCGATCGCGGCGCTGGCCGGGGTCGCAGACGAGGACCTCGAGGCGATCCGCCGGGGGATCGGCGACGTCGAGTCGGGACTGGCCCGCCAGCGCCGGCTCGAGCTCCCGGTCACCGACGGCGACGGGAGCGAACGCGTCGGGGAGCTCCGGCTCGTGCCGATCCGGGACGGCGCGGCCTCGGTCGCGGCGGTCGTCAGGGACGTGACCGACCGCCGCGAGTACGAACGGGTCGTCGAATCGCTCCACGAGGTGACCCGGTGGCTCCTCGAGGCCGACGACCCCCAAGAGATCTGCGCGGTCGCCGTCCACGCCGGTAGCGACCTGCTCGGGCTACCGATCAGCGGCGTCTGGCTGCTCGAGGACGAGCGGGGCTACCTCGAGCCCGTCGCCGGCACCGCCGAGGCCTACGACGAGTTTGGCGGCTTCCCCCGGTTCGGTCCGGGCGAGGGGCTCGTCTGGGACGCCTTCGAGGCCGGCGAGGTCGAGCGGTTCGACGATCTCCGGACCGTCGACGACCTGTACAACCCCGACACGCCCCTGCGGTCGGAGGTCATCGCGCCGATCGGCACCCACGGCGTGCTCATGACCGGCTCCTTCGAGCCGGAGGCGTTCGACGAGACCGACGTCGAGTTGCTCTCGACGCTCGTCGAGAACACCCGCGCCGCGCTCGACCGGACCGAACGCGAGCGCGCCCTCCGGGAGCGAACCGAACGGATCGAGCGCCAAACCGAGCGCCTCGAGGCGATCGCGCGGCTCCTCTCGAGGGATCTCGAGTGCCAGCTCGAGCGGGTCGGGACGCTCCTCGACGAGGGCGACGGGGACGATCGGGAGCTCCCGCTGGCCGAACGCGAGGTCGAGTCGATCCTCGAACGGACCGACCGCCTCGTCGACGACGTCCGGGAGCTCGCCCGCGACGCCGACGCGGTCGGGGCTCGCTCCCGGCTCGACCTCGCGACCGCGGTCGAGGACGCCCGGCCGGCGGTCGGACTCGAGCCCGACGCGGTCCGTCTCGTCGGGGAGGCGACGCTCCGGGCCGACCGCGACCGGTTCCGCCACCTCCTCGAATCCGCGTTCGACGCGATCGCCGCCCGAACTGACGACGTCGCGATCGAGATCGGGCCGCTCGAGGACGGCAGCCGCGGGCTGTTCGTCAGGGACGCCGAAGCCGTCGCCGCCGCTGACGGCCGGACCGAGGCCGTCGACGGCGTCCGCGAGGGGACCGAGCTCGCGGTCCTCGGGGCGATCGCGCGGGCCCACGGCTGGCGGCCGCTGGTCGAGCGCAACCGACGGGATCGGCTCCGAATCGCGATCAGGGAGATCGCGACGCTCGAACGAACGGAGTCGGGATCGGGTTCGAGGCCGTCGGCTACGTAGTGGAGTCGGGGGCGGTTGTGACGTCCCGGTAGAGCTGTTCGAGGTCGTCCCGCTCGAGCAGTCGGGCGCGGGTCTCGTCGACTTCGGTCCGGAGGACGGCGATCCGATCCTCGATCTCGGCGTACTCCTGGCTCGACCGGCGTTCGGCCTCGCTGAGCCGTCCGTGGAGCGTCGCCCGCTTCGAGGCGAGTTCGAAGTACGCCTCGAGCTGCTCGTCGTACGTCCGTCGCAACAGCTGGTTCTCGACGCTGCTTCGAAGTTCCGCCCGCGACATCGGTTTGAGGAGGACCTCGTCGACGGTCGGACTCGGCGAGTCGGGTTCGGCTCCCGTCATGACCACGACGCGGGTCCGGGGGTCCCGAACGAGGGCGTCCGGCTCGACGTCGGCGTCGGCGGGTCGGCCGTCGAGGACGACGACGTCGACGCCGTCGGCGACGACAGAGCGCGCCTCGGCCCCGTCGCGAACGGTCTCGACGCGGTACGCGCCCTCGAGCCAGG
Organism: Natronococcus sp. JC468; assembly: GCF_012163165.1. Taxonomy (NCBI): domain Archaea; kingdom Methanobacteriati; phylum Methanobacteriota; class Halobacteria; order Halobacteriales; family Natrialbaceae; genus Natronococcus; species Natronococcus sp. JC468. Next base: position 18,047 of record NZ_JAAVUO010000030.1, on the reverse strand, counting down.
AGGCGTACAGCTCGGCGAGGTCGGGCTCGTTCTCGACGAGGAGTACGGTTGCGGTGTCACCGTCCATGCGAGATCCACCCCCTATAGGTATCAGTTAGTCGGTAATTCCGCGCGTGAGTATATCAATCTATCGGGCGTCTCGCCGTCTAGTCGAGTTCGCGCTCGATCGTCGCGCGCCAGTCGGCGATCGTCGCCGCGTCGACCTCGAGGCGATCGTCTCCAACGTCGATCTCGAGGCGTCCCTCGTCGGTCGCGCGCCCGAGTTCGGTCACCGGCGCGACGCCGTCGAACGCCTCGCGGACGGACTCGGGATCGTCGGTCTGGATCAGCGCACGACCCGGCTGCTCGTGGAACAGCGCCCCTGCGGGATCGTCGCCGGGGATCGACGCCTCGAGTCCCGCGTCCGGCGTAACCATTTCGGCCAGTGCGACCGCCAGCCCGCCGTGACCGACGTCGTGGACCGCGAGCGTCGAATCGTCGTCGGCGACGGCCGCAAGCGTCTCGATCAGGGCGGCCGGTTCCTCGGGGAGGGCGGGGAACCGGTCGCTCCCGCTGAAGCGCGCGAGGTACTCGGAGCCGCCGAGCCTGGCGTCGTCCGACTCGAGGGCGCGGTCGCCGACCAGCACCAGTTCGCCTTCGGGCTCGACCGACAGCGGCGGTGCGTCGTACCCCGCCTTCGCGCCGACCACCGCGAGCGTCGGCGTCGGCGGGATCGGCCCCGCGACGGAGTCGTTGTACAGCGAGACGTTCCCGCCGACGACCGGCGTCGAGAGCGTCTCGCACATCTCCGCGAGCCCGTCGACGATCGCCCGGAAGCCGCCGTAGACGTCGGGCTTCTCGGGGTTGCCGCCGTTGAGGCAGTCGACCGCCGCGAGGGGGGTCGCGCCCGTGGCCGCGATGTTGGTCGCGTTCTCGAGGGCGACCGCGCGGGCGCCCTCGTAGGGCGCGGCGTCCGTCCAGTTGGGCGCGGCGCCCGATGAGATCGCGACGCCCGTGTCGGCCTCTCTGACGGCGATGACAGCCGCGTCGTCGCCCGGTCCGACGCTCGTCCGCACGCCGACCTCGTGGTCGTACTGGCGGTAGATCCAGCGCTTCGAGGCCGCGCTCGGGCTCGAGACGACCGTCTCGAGGGCGTCCTCGAGGTCGACGTCGGGCAGATCGGTTTCGGGCGCGTCGGGCTCCTCCGCAGGGAGGTCGTTCATCGGCGCGCCCTCGCCAAGGAAGTGAGCGTCGACGTCGACGACCGTCTCGCGGCCTCGCGAGTCACTCCGTTCCTCGCTCGGTTCGTCCGAGGCGTTTCGTGCCTCGCTCCCCTCGAAGGTGCAGGTGTAGTTCCCGTCGGTGACCTCGCCGATGACCGAACAGCCCAGATCGAACCGTTCCGCGACCTCGCGGACGCGATCGACGTTCTCCGGAGCGACCTCGTAACACATCCGCTCCTGGGACTCCGCGAGCAGGATTTCCAGGGCGTTCATGTTCGGCTCGCGCTGGTGGACCCGATCGAGCTCGATGTGGGCGCCGAGCCCGCCCTTGGCGACCAGTTCGCTCGAGGCCCCGCCCAGTCCGGCGGCGCCGAGGTCGCGTGCGGACTCGATCAGGTTCTCGTCCACGAGAACCTCGTTGGCCTCGATCAGCAGCTTCTCGGCGTAGGGGTCGCCGACTTGAACCGCGGGGCGGTCCTCGGTTTCGGCGTCCTCCGCTAAGTCCTCGCTGGCGAAGCTCGCGCCACCGAGCCCGTCCCGTCCCGTGGCGTTGCCCACGAGGACGAGCTTGTTGCCCGGCTCCTGTGCCTCGGCGGTGACGAGGCGGTCCGCGTCGGTCAGTCCGACGCAGGCGACGTTCACCAGCGGATTCCCCTCGTAGTCGGGGTGGAAGTCGACGCTACCCGCGACGGTGGGGACGCCGATGCAGTTGCCGTAGTGGCTGATCCCCTCGACGACGCCCTCGAGCAGGTACTTCGAGTGTTCGCGGTCGAAGCTCCCGAAGTACAGCGAGTCCGCGAGCGCGATCGGGTAGGCACCCATCGACAGCGTATCCCGGACGATGCCTCCGACGCCGGTGGCGGCGCCGTCGAACGGGTCGACGTAGGAGGGGTGGTTGTGGCTCTCGATCCCCAGCGTCACGTAGGTGTCGCTGTTCTCACCCGTCTCCGGGTCCGGCAGCGCGACGACCGCGGCGTCGTCGCCCGGCCCGACGACGACCCGCTCGCCCTCGCTGTCAAACGCCGACAGCAGCGGCCTCGAGGAGCGGTACGCGCAGTGCTCGCTCCAGAGGTTCTCGAACAGCGCCGCCTCCGCGGGCGTGGGCTCTCGCTCGAGCTCCTCGACGACGAGTTCGCGGTCCGAATCGGCAAGGCTCATTCACCTAGGTGATGAAAGCCGGGCAGTATATGGGTTTCTATATGCACGTTCGTGGATTCAATACGATCGCGTCGACTCGGGTCGGACCGAGACCGAATCGGAACCGACCCACGACGAGAGACGGAACCGTCGTCCGTCTCGAGGCGCGTTTGAGTCGCGTCCGGTTCGGCGCGAGTTCTGCGAGGCGGTCAGCGCTCGTTGTGGGGGTTGTCGATATCCTCCGGGATCGGCAAGTCGAAGTAGCTCATCTCGTCGACGTCCTGGATCGAGCCGTCCGCGATCCGCTCGAACGTCGCCATGATCCCCTCGACGGAAACTTTCACCATGGTTCCGAGGGCCTTGTGCCCGCGGTCGTCGCTCTGGTGTGAGACCTCGTAGAGCGCGCCGGCGGCGTCGGTCTGCGGACAGAGCGCGTCCAGATACGAACCCCAGAGCGGGCCGTACGCGTACCGCGTGATCGTGTCGAGCCGACTTCGGCCGAACTGGTCCATCTGCTCCGGGACGAGCCCCGCGAGCTCGAGGGAGCGGGTCTGCGCGTCGACGGACAGGAACGGGTTCCCCTCACCGACGAAGTCCGCGTAGTCGACGCCCTCGAGGTTCGCGTACGTCGGTCCGTACGGCGCCATCACGCTCATGATCGACTGCTGTTGCGGCCCCGAGTTTCCGTCCGAGGACTCCGGAACGGCGGTCGGCCCCTGGTGGTGGTGCGTGAGCGCCCAGTCGGGGTCGGACTCGAGGAACGAGTCGGTGATCGCCTGCGTTTCCGGATTGAGATTCAACCCGGCGTTCCAGATTTCGTCGTAGGGATTGCCGTCCCGTAACTCGAGGCCGACCTCGTCGACGGGGACGTTCAGGTTCCCTAGCTTCGCCTCCTCGTCCTCGACGTTCCACCAGTCCTCGTCTTCGTCGCCCGGGCTGAATCCAGGGATGATACTGAATCCGCGGTTCAGATCGTACCCGGGGACGTCAAGATCGTCCTCGTACGAGTTCGCGTTCTTGTACCTCGAGTCGCCTTCCTCCCACTCCGTCGTGTTGTACCGCCGCTGGCGGAACTCGCCGTCGTCTTCGAGTCCGTCCTCGCCGACGAAGTTCGCCCCGTCCGGGTTCGCGCGCGGCACGATCGTGATCGTCAACTCGTCTAGGATCTGCTCGATTTCCGGTCCGGACCCCCCCGCGAGCCGCTGCAGGATTTTGACCATCGCCTCCGCACCGGTCGGCTCGTTGCCGTGGATCTGGTTGATGACGTGGACACGCTCGTCGCCGTCGCCGACGGTCACCTCCCAGATCGGATCGCCACGTCCGGCGGACTCGCCGATCTGCTCGAGTTCGATCCGATTGCTTCGCTCGTCGAGTCGGCGGAGTCGCTCCCCGAGCTGTTCGTTGTCGAGGTAGCCGCTGTAGTTGACGGCGCGTTCGTTCGGCGCCCACGGCCCGCCGGGGCGATACCGACCCTCGTCCGCGCTCGCTGTACTCCCCAGTGCCAGCCCCGAGGTCGCAAGTCCCAGTTCGATGAATCTTCTTCGGTGCATACGGGTATACGGGCAGTGAATCAATGATCTAGACGATAAAATCATCGAAATATTTTATTTCCATTAAGGATTCCAGATTGCCTCGGTTTCAGACGCCCCCTCGTAGGACTGTGGCAGTTCGATCTCGCTCGCTCGTCGGTTCTACCACGTACAGATTCGAATTGTGGATGGGACGCGTCCCGTTCCATTTTCGTTTACGTTTTCGTTTCCGATTGCGCAACTGTACTAGCCACCGTGCTGTTTTTAGAAAAATACTTATACGGCATCTGACTATACCGGACTGCCCGGGGCTCGTCGAACCCGCGTCCCCGCTGGCGCAACCCCTCCACCGCCGTCGTCGCTCGCCCCTTTCCCGTTCTCGAGCTCCGACACCGACTGACGGCGCTCGCGCCGGCGATCGGGGCGTTTTTGACCGATCGCGCGAAAGATCGGAACGTGCTGTCGGTCGAACTTCACGCCCACTCGTCGCTGTCCTACGACGGCCGGGACTCCGTCGAGCTCATCTTAGAACAGGCCGAGGCCGTCGGCCTCGACGCGATCGCGATCACGGACCACGACGAGATCGACGCGAGCCTCGAGGCTGCCGAGCGCGCCCCCGAGTACGGACTGGTCGGCATTCCGGCCATGGAGATCTCGAGTACGGCCGGCCACGTTCTCGGCCTGGGGATCGAGGAGGCGGTTCCGCCGGGGCTGTCCTACGGGACGACCCTCGAGCGGATCCGCGAGCAGGGCGGGCTGGCGGTGATCCCCCACCCGTTCCAGCAGTCGCGCCACGGCGTGACCGCCCGGATCTCCCGCGAGGAACTCGCGGCGGGGGACGCGATCGAGATCTACAACTCCAGGCTGCTGACCGGGCGGGCGAACCGCCAGGCCGAGCGCTTCGCCCGCGAGCGCGGCCTCCCGATGACGGCGGGCAGCGACGCCCACATCGGGGAGATGGTCGGCCAGGCGATCACCCGCGTCGACGCCGACGAGCGCTCGGCCGAGGCGATCCTCGAGGCGATCCGTCGGGGCGAGACGTCGGTCGAGGGGAAGCGAACGCCCTGGCGGATCAGTTTCCGCCAGTTCGGCGGCGGCGTCACGCGCCGAGTCAGAAACACCGTCGTGGGACTGCTCCGATGACGCTTCGCGGCGCCGATCCCGAGACCGTTCGCGACGCCCTCGAGACCGGGGACCCGCTTCCGGGAACCGCGGGCTTCGCGGGCGAACTCGACGGCCGGCTCGTCCGGGACGTGCTGGGGCGAGTCCCGCTGTTCGTCGAGCGCGGGACGCGCGAGCGGTGGGCGTTCGAACCGCACGTCCTCGAGGATCCCGTCCGCTTCCCGGCGGGTTCGGTCGGCGAACTTGGCTCGGAGTCCCGGCGCGTCTGGTCGGTTCCCGAACCGACGCCCGAGCCCGACCGCGAGGCGGCCCTCGAGGCGCTCGATCGAGCGATCCGGAGGGCGAGCGACCGGGTTCGACGCGCGGATCGAGACGTCGCGGTCGCGTTCTCCGGGGGCGTCGACTCGGCGCTGGTCGCCGAGACCCTCGACGCGCCGAGTTACGTCGTCGGCTTCCCGGACAGCCACGACCTCGAGGCCGCCCGAACCGCGGCCGACGCGATGGGCCGCGAGCTCCGGACCGTCGAGCTCGAACCCGCCGACCTCGAGCGGGCGGTCCCCGAGGTCGCCCGCGCAATCGGGCGGACGAACGCGATGGACGTTCAGATCGCCCTTCCGCTGTACCTGGTCGCCGAACGCGTCGCCGCGGAGGGCTACGACGCGCTGGCGGTCGGGCAGGGCGCCGACGAGCTGTTCGGCGGCTACGAGAAGGTCGTCCGCCTCGACCACCGCGTCGCGGCCGATACCGTCCGCGGTGCGGTTCGAGAGCAGATCGGAAGCCTCCCCGAACAGTTGCCCCGCGACGTGCGCGCGATCGAGGCCGCCGGGCTCGAGCCCGTCGCGCCGCTGCTCTACGACGCCGTGATCGACGCGGCGCTCCGGCTGCCCGACGAGCTGCTGGCCGACGCGGACGTTCGAAAACGCGGATTCCGACGGGTCGCAGCCCGGTATCTGCCCGCGGAGATCGCGACTCGAGACAAGAAGGCGGTCCAGTACGGCAGCCTCGTCGCCCGCGAGCTCGATCGGCTCGCCCGCCAAGCGGGGTACAAGCGACGGATGGACGACCACGTCACGAAGTACGTCGAATCGCTGCTCGAGGAGTGACCGATCGCGGCGTCGACGCTCGTGGTACCACGACCCTCGGAACCCTTATCCGTCGGCCGGACGAACGATTGGTTGTAATGGCGAAAGGTAACGTTGATTTCTTCAACGACACAGGCGGCTACGGTTTCATCTCGACGGACGACGCGGACGATGACGTGTTCTTCCACATGGAAGACGTCGGCGGCCCGGACCTCGAGGAAGGCGAGGAGATCGAATTCGATATCGAACAGGCCCCCAAGGGCCCCCGCGCGACGAACGTCGTCCGCAACTAACTCCGTCTCTCTCTCTGCCGCTTTCGACGGCGGGAAGCGACGATCCGCTTTTTGACACCCCACGTTCGGAAGCCGTCGGTATCGGCGACGACTCGATCGCGGCCGCGACGACACCTCGTCGACAGTCTCGTCCGGCGCTCGAGCGCCGGCTCAGGACGGCAGCGGGCAGAGACTCGCCGTGAACACGACCGTCTCGTCGGTCTCGTTCTCCGCGCCGTGTTCGACGCCTCGCTCGTGGACCACGACGCCGGGCGCCTCGACGTGCTCGTCCTCGCCGTCCTGCAGGACCGTCACCGTCCCCTCGAGGACGTGGAACACGTTCGTGCTGTCGCCGTGCTCGTGGGGCTCGAGGGTCGCCCCCGGACCGAGCGCGAAGGCCTTGACTAGCACGTCGTCCTCGACGACCAGCTCCGCAGTTTCGACCTCGCCGTCGGCGGGCTCGAGGTCGGCGATCGCGTCAGCGTATCTGTCGAGCGTCATCGTGCGCCGTTTCGGACCGCGATGGGATAAATTTCGGACACGCGGTTGCGCCCCTAGAGGCCGAGCATGAGCGGGCCGATCAACACGCCCATCAGGTGGACCCGCCTGGACCGCAGACGGACCGGTACCATTCCGACCGCCGCCGCGGCGACGAAGACGGCGATCCCGACCACGCCGGTAAACAGGTACGAGAGCGCGATTAGCCCGCCGAGGACGGCCGTCGAGATCTTCCAGTAGGCCGTTCGACCGACGAGCTCGAGGTAGGCGTCACCCGCCGCGATCACGACGACGAAGCCGACGACGCCCGCAGGAGGATTCCCGACAGCAGGACCGGGATCTCGAGGGGCGCGTTCACGCTCTCGAAGGCGACCATCACGCCGGTTCGGGGCTGGCCGATCGCGAGCAGGGCGAACAGCGCGAAGATCGTGTTGGCGGTGTCGACGCCGCTGGTGGCGACGATGTACCCCCGATCGCCCGCGTCGCCGGGAACGAACGCGAGCGCCGCGACGCCGGCGATCGCCGCAGAGATCCCCGGCAGGTAGCCGACCACCGCGCCGGCGAGGGCGCCGGCGACCGCGGTCGCCCCGACCAGCCGTCGCGACAGCGCGAGCGTCGCGTCCGTCTGGGACGGGACCCCACCGCCCCGGACCGCGTCGATCAACACCGGCGCGCCGAACAGCCCCGCGAAAAGCGGCGAGAGGGTCCCGCCGGCCTCGAGCGGAGCCGCCGGCGAGAGATCCAGCGTCGCCGCCCCGAGAATTGTCGCGAGAGTAAACGAGAGCTCCCCGCCCGCCCTGGCGGACCAGCTCCGCTCGGAGGCGATCAGCGCGACCGCGATCAGCGCCAGCACGAGCGAGAGATTGCCCCTGATCGTCGGGTACGCCGCGGTCACGACCCGCGTCACCGGAACCGCGAGCGGGATCGCGACCACCACCGCGAGCAGGCTCCCGAGCGCGGACAGCCGAATCGCCTCGTACCCCCGACCGGCCAGCACCATCCGGTGGCCCGGTAGGGCAGTGACGGCCATCTCCGCATCGGGAACGCCAAGCGCCATCGCGGGGACGGCGTTCAGGAAGGTGTGGACGACGCCGGCCGCGAGCATCGCCGCGCCGACGAAAAGCGGCGGCCCGGGAACCGAGGGAGCGATTCCGGCGAGCAACAGCGCGAAGTTGTTGGCGTGCAATCCGGGTACGAGCCCGCTCAGCGTTCCGAGCGCCGAACCCGCCAGCACCCAGGCCAGCAGCCGCACGGCCAGCCCGGGATCCCCGACGAGCTCGATCATCGCCGTCGTTGGCCTCGGCTTCGAACTTAAACTCGAGCGTCGCCGAGAATCGCGGCGCTACCGCTGTAGGTGCGGGTTCGAAAAAATAACGGGGTCGTCGAATCGTCGCGTCGCGACTTAGCCGAAGAGCTCGCCGAGGCCCTCGCCGCCGGCGTCCTCGTCCTCGTCGTCGTCCTCGTCTTCCTCGGCGGCTTCCTCTTCTTCGGCGGCTTCCTCGTCTTCCTCGTCCGCGGCCTCGCCGGCTGCGGCACCGCCTGCGGCGCCGCCCGCGGCGGGGACGGCGGCGGCCTCGTCGACGGCCTCGTCGATGTCGACGTCCTCGAGCGCGGCGACGAGCGCCTTGACGCGGGACTCCTCGACGTCGACGCCCGCAGCCTCGAGCACGTCGGTCAGGTTGTCTTCGTTGATCTCTTCGCCCGCTTCGTTCAGGATGAGTGCAGCGTAAACGTATTCCATTGTAATTACCTCGAGTTAGTTATCCGAACATCGCGCCGAGCCCTTCGCCGCCGCCACCGCCGTCTTCGTCGTCGTCGTCATCGTCGGTGTCGGCCTCGTCGGCCTCGGCTTCCTGGTCGTCTGCCGATTCGTCTGCCTCGTCCGCGTCGTCAGCCGACGCGGACTCGGCGGGTGCCTCGACGCCCTGCAGTTCCTCGGGCAGGGCCTCCTCGTCGTCGATCTGGGCCGCGAGCGCGCGCAGCTGCGCGTCGGCCTTGCTGACGAGGTCGGGCATAAGCGCCTCGTCCTCGATCGCGGCCTGCAGGCCGAGGCTCTTGGCCTCGCCCGTGGCCTTCGCGACCAGCGTCGGCGCCGTCGCCTCGGTCGGGTAGCTCGCGTTGACGGAGAGGTTCCGCGCCCGCGCGGCCGCGGTCGCGAGGTCGCTCTCGTAGGCCTCGACGTCGATGTCGAGGTCCTCGGGGTCGAACAGCGTTCCCTCGGCCACGACGGCGCGAAGGTCCAGTCCGACTTCCTTGGGCTCGATTCCCAGCTCGTTGAGGACGTTCGCGAGGTCGGCGGTAACCTCCTCGCCGGCCTCGAGGACCGTCGAGTCCTCCATGACCTGGATCGAGCCGTCCTGGATCCGGGCGTTGGCGCCGACGCTCTGGAGTTCGCCGACGAACGGCCCCGGATCGACACCCGTGTCCCCCTCGGGGACCACGATGTCGTTGGGCGCGACCTCGCCCTCGTTGATCGGGGCGGGGGTCTTCGACGCCTCGAGCTCCTTGTAGAGCGCGAACGGGTTGTCGTTCGTGCCTACGAGCCCGACCTGGCCCTCGACGTGCTCGACGAGGTCGCCGAGACCGGCGTCCTCGAGCGCGCGAACCTGCAGGGTGTTGCGGCTCACCCGCAACTCGGCGCTGCCGTGCAGGTCGCGGCGCATGTCCTGGAGCTGCTTGCTCGGAATGCCGGCGATGCCGACGATGCCGATGCTCTCGTAGCTCTCGATGAGGTCGGCGAGTTCGTCGACCTCCTCTTTCTTCCACTGGGGAAGGTTCTGGGTCTTGCGTTCGGCCTCTGCGCTCATCTCAGGCCACCTCCACGGACGGGCCCATCGTCGTCTTCACGTAGACGGTGTCGATGTTCTGGGGCCCCTTCTCGAGGTCGGCGTGCAGGCGTCGCAGGATCACGTCGATGTTGTCGGCGATGTCCTCGGCGTCCATGTCCTCGGCACCGACGCGCGTGTGGAACGTGCGCCGATCCCGGGAGCGAATCTGCACGGTGTTTTTGAGTCGGTTGACCGTTTCGACGACGTCGTCGTCGGGTCCGAGCGGGTCCGGCATCTTCCCTCGGGGACCGAGGATCGTACCCAGATGCCGGGCGATATCTTGCATCATCGCCTCCTCGGCGATGAAGAAGTCCGTCTCGTCTGCGAGGTCTTTGGCCTCGTCGTCGTCCAGATCGGCCACGTCGCTCTCCGAGAGGACCTGGTCCGCGGCCTCTTCGGCGCGGACGGCGGTCTCACCCTCGGCGATAACGACGATCTGAGTCTCTTGGCCGGTTCCGGACGGCAGGACGACGGACTCGTCGACACGGTTCGACGGTTCGTTCAGGTCGAGATCGCGCAGGTTGATCGCGAGGTCGACCGTCTCGGTGAAGTTCCGATCGGGCGCGTCCTCGAGTGCGCGAGTGACTGCTGTTTGAATATCCGAATCTGCCATCGTTCACCTCCGTAGTACGCAGGAGTGCTCCTACGGGTCAGTGAAACAGGCTAGGCCTGTCTCTGTTGAGAAAAGTGGGATGCCGAACTTAAACCCGTCGAACTGTCCTGCCCGTGTGTCTCCGGCCCGAACCCGCCGGATCGGCGCGGCCGTCGACGGCGGTTTTCCCCGGGCGAATGGCGACCGTTCGGTCGTCCTCGAGGGCGCCGCTTCCGAGCCGCTTACATCCGCGACGTGGGTGGCCGCCGTCCGGCGCAGTGGTCCGTTCGCTCGTCGAACGGGAACGCTGAAGCGACCGCTGGCACTCGAGGAAAGCGCACCGCAAAACGAGAGCGGACCGCGTTACGCCGACAGCGCGTCGTCGTACTCGCCGTCGTCGACCCGCTCCTTGAACTCGCGGGCGTTCTCGCCCTCGATGGTGACGCCCATCGAGGCGCAGGTGCCGACGACCTCCTTCGCGGCGTTTCTCGTGTCGTAGGCGAGCAGGTCGGGGTGTTTCTGCTCGGCGATCGTCTTGACCTGATCGATCGAGAGATCGGCGACGAAGTCCTTCTGGGGCTCGCCGCTACCGGTCTCGAAACCGGCCTCGTCCTTGATCAGCGCCGCCGTCGGCGGGACGCCGACGTCGATCGAGAACGAGCCGTCGTCGTCGTAGTCGACGGTGACGGGTACTTCGGTGCCGTCGAACGCTTCGGTCTGGTCGTTGATCTCCTGTACGACCGCCTGCACGTCGACGGGGGTCGGTCCGAGCTCGGGACCGAGCGGTGGGCCAGGGTTGGCCTGGCCACCCGGAACGAGCACTTCGATGGTTCCAGCCATACCCGTCACAACCCGTGCGCGAGTTTTAAGGATTGCTTTTTCGGGCAGTCGACGCCTGGTACCGACTGGCGTACGCGACTACTCGACGGCGTCGGCGCGCCACTCGGCGAACGACTCGAGGACGTCCGCCTCGTCGAACTGCTCGATGCAGGGGACGTCGTAGGGATGCAGCTCCCGGACCCGCTCGACGAGGTCGGCGGCGGCGTCGTCGGTCGTCTTCGCCAGCAGGACCGCCTCCTCGTCGCGGTGGACCTCGCCCTCCCACCGATAGGTCGAGGTCGTCGACAGCTCGTTGACGCAGGCGGCCAGTCGCTCCTCGAGCAGCGTTTCGGCGATCGACGGGGCGTCCTCGGGCGGCGCGGTCACGTAGATCGTCGGCATACGCGCAGTTACGTCGGTAGCGGACAAAAAGCGTGGCCGATCTAGCCGCCGCGATCAGGCGTCGTCGCAGCTCCCCGTTATCGGGTTGAACGTCCCCGTGATGTCCCACTCGTGGATGCAGTGAGGATTGCCGACTCGTTTGTCGCCGTCCTCCAGAACCAGTTGCCACGCGCCGAGTTCTTCGTCCCATCGTTCCGCTCGCTCGCACTCCTCGCATACTCGCGTCGTCGGTTTCCGTACCTGTGCGTTCATTACCGGGTGTGCGAACTCGACGCACATAACGGTATCCATGACCGGCAATTGCTGCCACCACCATCGGAACGGGACGGTAACCGAGCCGTGAGGGTACGGTCCGGATAACGATACCGATCCCCATCGATCCTTGAGGACGGCGCTCGCTCGAGCACAGCCGCGGCTCCCGGTCGATCGGCAAAAAATCCCCTCGAGGGGTCGCTAGCAGGCAGTGTCGGCGGTCTGATCGCCGGCCGTGCCGCCGTTCGCCGTCTTTCCGTCGGCTGCGCCGCCGTTCGCCGCCTCGGCAGCGCCGTTCTCGCTGATCGGTGACGCGGGTTCCTCGGAGTCAGCGGGCGCTCCGTCGACCGGTTCCTCCGCGGTGGAGTCGTCGGTCGGCGTCTCGTCCGCGGTGGAATCGTTAGTCGGCATCTCATCCGCGGTGGAATCGTTAGTCGGCATCTCGTCCGCGGGTTCGTCGGTGCCGGCGATCATCACGAAGATCGTCGCCTCTTCGATCGTTACGCGGAGTCCGTCGTCGGGGGACGCGTCGACTGGCTCGTCCGTCGAGGCGTCGTCGACGCCGCCGGAGGCGTCGTCGGATACGTTATCCGCGCCGTTCTGGGACGCGTCGGTGTCGTTTTCGTCGCTGGTGGACTCGTCGTCCGTTACGCTGTGGTCGTCTTCGGAAGCGTCATCGACCGAGTCGTCGTCCATCGGTCCTTCGTCGTCGACGCCGTCGGAGGCGTCATCGGTAGCGACGGGGTCCTCGTCGGTCGACGCTTCGTCGTGCTGAGCGAGGGTCGCCTCTTCGATGGTCACCTCGAGCGGCCCCTCGTAGACGAACGCGTTACTCTCGCCGTCGGTTCCGTCGGTTTCAACGGCGTCGAGTTCGTTCTCGAGGCCGTCGAGCTCGTCGACCGAGACGAAGATCGTCGCCTCGGAGACGGTCACCTGGCGCTGATCGTCGGCCTCGTCGTCGCCGTTTTCGGAAGCGTCGAGCGCGTCGTCGGACTCGTTGATGTCGTCGGACTCGTTGATGTCGTCGGCCGTGTCGTTTTCGTCGCCGGTGGACGCGTCGGTCGCGCCGTTCTCGTCGGTCGATTCCACGGTCGGCTCCTCCTCGAGAAGGACGAACGCCGTCGCCTGGCCGATCGTGACCTCCTGTGCGTCGTCGCCGTTCGCGCTCACGGACTCGTCTTCCGATTCGTTGTCCGTATCGGTCGAGTCGTCGTCGGTCAGTCCGTCGTCGACCGACTCGTTGTCGTCCGATTCGTTGTCGGTCAACCCGTCATCGATCGAGTCGTTGTCGTCCGATTCGTTGTCGATCAGCCCGTCGTCGACCGAGTCGTTGTCGGTCGAGTCGTTGTCAGTCAGTCCATCGTCGACCGAATCGTTGTCGACCGAGTCGTCGTCGGTCAGCCCGTCATCATCCGACTCGTTGTCGGTCGAGTCGTCGGTCAGTCCGTCATCATCCGACTCGTCTCCGGCCGCATCGTCCCCGGAGTCTTCGACGAGGACGAGGACCGTCGCCTCTTCGATTGTCACCTGCCACGCTCCGTCGTCGGAGGCGTCTGTCGATTCGCCGTCTGCTGTGTCGTTGTCGTTGTCGTCGACGCTGGTTGCAGCGGGACCCGCTGCGATGGCTGTGGCTCCGCCAGAGCCGAGCACCATCAGCGCGACTATTACGACGAGTATTGTACGTACGCTCATGCCCGCGTTCGTGACAGGGGAGAGCGTCCAGCTTAAACTGGGACTGCCATTTCAGTGATAAATATCCCGTTCCGCGGTGTAATTCGGCTCTAGCTGAAATCCCCGGGGTAACTTGCCAATTACGTTCACCCTTCTCTCGCGTCCCGATCCGGGCGACTGCGACGGCCCGGTCCGCCGAACGAACTCCCTAGTCTCCGTCCGCCGACCGTTTCGGTCGGTCTCTCGGATCCCGTTTCAGTCACCGATCGACGGCGATCGTCACGTCGGCGAGCCGCCTCGAGGGCGACCCGCTCGAGATCCGCCGATTTCCGGACGACCCCCTGGCGCTCGCCGCGAACGATAACGGACGCTGAACGACGTGTCGCTCAGTAGACCGCCTCGAGGATCTCCTCGCGGAGCTCGTCGAACTCCGCGAGGTACTCGCGGCGTTCCCGTCGCAGCTCCGCCAGGGCCGACTCGTAGTCGTCGACGTAATCGGGGACGTAGTAGTCGTCGATGTCGATTCCGGGCACCGACGCGGGAATCGTCAATCCGGTGGCGTCGTCGTCGGTCCACTCGACGGTACCGCGGGCGGTTTCGGTGAGGATCGTCACCGACTCGGTGACGCCGACGTCCTTAGCGTCGGCGCCGAGATACCCGGTGTTGAGCAGGTAGCAGTCGACCCCAAGCTCGTCGATGAGGTCGTGGAAGACGTTCCCCTCCTCGCCCTCGGGGCCGACGATGAAGGGGTTGGTCCCGACGACGCGGATCGACTCGCCCGCTCGCGATGGGTCGCCGGCGCTGGTCTCGATCGACTCGCCGAGCATGAAGGCCGCAGCGGCCTGCGCGGTCGAGAGCTTCGAGACCGGCGGCATCAGCGGGTTGCGCGTGATGAAAAAGACCTGGTCGACCCGGTCGAGGTCGATCTCGTCGGCCGCGCTCGAGAGCTCGTCGCGTTGGACGATCGCGCGGGCGTTTTCCGTGTACCGCGACTCGTCGAAATCGACCGTTCCGTCGTCGTCGACGGCGACGTTCTCGAGGATCGCCGACTCGTCGGTCGCGGCCTCGTAGAGGGCGGGCTGTTCGTCCTCGTCGAGTCCGATGGTCTTGATAAAGAGTCCGTTCCCCTCGCTGCCGGGGGCCGTCCCGTCGGGCAACAGTCCGCAGACGTCGTCCTGGAGCATGGTCGCGCCCTCCTCGCCGTCGAGCCAGCAGCCGTGGGCGGTCAGCGTCGACTTGCCTGTCGCCGACAGTCCCATAAAGAGCTGGCCGACGTCTCGCAGGTCGCCGTCGGCGTCGCGGACGCGGACGCGCTTGCTCCCGGCGTGGAGGCCGAGCCCGCCCCGCTGTTTGAGACGGTACATAAACAGCCGGAGGAACGACTTCTTGGCCTCGCCGGTGTAGTCGCTGCCCAGCACCGCGGTGAACCCCTCGTCGGGGAGGATCCGGATCGCGGTCTCGTCGGCGTCGGGCAGCTGTACCGTCTGTAAGTCCGGCTCGCGGCCATCGCTGGGCTCGAACAGGCTCGCCCAGGCGAACGCGATCCGGGCGTGCTCGACGGGGACGTAGAGCCGACAGCAGAACGTCGCCTCGGGGTGGCGCCCCATCAACCGGTCCACGCAGAGCATCTCGTCGCTTCCGGCGGCCTCGACCGCGCGCTCGACGAACGCGTGATCGCGCTCGACGAACCCGTGGTCGACGGCGTTTTTCGTCCGATCGGAGCTCCGCGACCGAACGTCGCTGACGTACGACGGGGAGCCGAACTCCGTCGTCGTCTCCTCGCGTTCGGCGAGCTCGCGCAGCTCCTCGAGCGAGGGGTCGTACCGGACGTTCGATGCGGTCGCTGGATCGGGAAGCGCTCGGCTCGGCGGACGCGGCTCCGCCCCGGTTTCGGACATACGGTTCGGCCATCATCTTCCTTATGTATAAACATGGTGGCCTTTGATCCGAGCGTGTCACTTCCTACCGAATATCGGACCTCAGTAGCCGAAACGTACGCGACAGCGGATGAGAACGCTGATATATGCGGACCCGGATAATATCAGATACTGTATGGTTGTCGAACCAAACTCGCATAAGAATAAATTCTTATCCGATTTCGAACGGCGTACACTCGTTCGGTGTGGACCGAACCCCGGCCCCGGGCTGGAGCGCACACCTCGAGAAGCGACCCCGGAACCGATACTTCCTCGGGTCGAAGGTCCCGTATGGATCCGTACTTCCCCAGTCCGAACCCGCCCTGCGCCCCCAAGCCCTGCCAGCGGTGCGGGACCCGCGTCGACGGCGAGGAGACCGAGGGATGGTGGCTCGAGCGGGAGCGCTGGCAGAGTCCGAACTGCTATCAGCTGCTCTGTCTGTCCTGCTGTGTCGACGCGATGAACGAGGAATCGGGCCAGCCAAACGTGGCCGACGAAACCGAACTGAGAGAGCTGCTGTACGACTGACCCGCGAGAGGTCCCGACGGCTCGAACAAAAACTGGGAAGTGTCGGCGGCGCCAACCTCGACCATGGGTTTCCACACGTTTCCGATGGAACGGGCCGACGCGCTCGAGGACCCCTCCCGGTACCGGTTTTGCTCCCGGGAGGAACTGCTCGAGTTACTCGCGCCGACCCCCGAGGACGTCGTCGCCGACCTGGGGTCCGGAACCGGGTTCTACACCGACGACGTCGCGCCGTTTGCCGGGACGGTCTACGCGGTCGACGTCCAGTCGGCGATGCACGACCGCTACCGGGAGAAGGGCGCTCCCGAAACCGTCGAGTTCGTCACCAGCGAGGTGTCGGCGCTGCCGTTCGCCGACGACGAGCTCGACGGGGCGTACTCGACGATGACCCACCACGAGTACGCGAGCCCGCTGGACGCCGACTCGGGCGGCGACGAGCGTCCCGGCGACGCGGTCGCCGAACTCGCGCGGGTGATCCGACCCGGCGGTCGACTCGTCGCCGTCGACTGGTCGGCCGACGGAACGGGCGAGGACGGCCCAGACCTCGCGGAGCGGTACTCCCTCGAGGAGGCCGTCGCCCAGCTCGAGGCGGGCGGGTTCACGATCGAGAGCGCCCGCGATCGACCCGAGACGTTCGCGCTGGTCGCGGTCCGGTAGTCGGGTCGGTCAGTCGAAGTCGGGCAGGTCTTCGGGGGGTTCGTACTCGGCCTCCCAGTCGACGTACTCCTCCTTGAGGACGACCGAGACGATCTGGCCGAACTCCGTGAGTTCGGCGTTGATCGACGAGACGGTCCCCCAGGTGTCCAGCCCGGGGTGGTACTCCCGCTCCTGCCAGTCCTCGGGGATCCCGGGAGCGTGGTAGCCGACACGGTCGGCGAAGTCGTCCCAGAAGAAGTCAAAGCCCGCGAACAGGTCGAGGTCGCGGGCGATCCCGTACTCGCGCTCGTCAAGGTCGGTGTCCTCGAGCCACTCCTCGAAGGCTTCCTCCCAGGCGCCCTCGCGGAGGAAGGCCTGCAACTCCTCGCGTCGGTAATCGATCTCGGTCGGGTCCGCGGCGCTGATCGTCGCGTCCTCGTACTCGTTGGGGTCGACGAACGACAGCTCCGGGGGCTCCGGCGGCTCGACCTCGAGTGCCATACCGCGGCCTACGATCGGTCGGCGGATAAGGATTCCCACGCCGATCGGGCGACGGCCACGAGACGTCCGCGGTCGAGCGCTCGTCGGTTGCGGGCGCCGCAGCGCTCACACTCCGCGCGGTATCGCGGATCCGAACACTCAACCCGCGTCCGTCCGTACCCACGCGAGATGACATACGAGGCGGCGATCCTCGACGTCGACGGGACGATCGTCCGCGGCGAGCGGCTCCTGCCGGGCGCGACCGACGGGCTGGCGGCCCTCGAGGCGGCCGGCTGCGATCGGCTGCTGTTCTCGAACAACCCGACCCGGGGCGGCAATCACTACCGCTCGAAGCTCGAGCCCCACGGGGTCGACGTCGATCCCGAGCGGGTGCTCACCTCGGCGACGGTCTCCGCGGCGCATCTCGCCTCGACCCATCCCGACGCGTCGGTGTACCTGGTCGGCGACGACCGCCTCGAGTCGATCCTCGCGGACGCCGACGTCGGGCTGACCGACGACCCCGAGGCCGCCGACGTCGTGCTCGGCTCGTTCGACAGCGACTTTTCCTACGGGACGCTGTGGGAGTCGCTGCGGGCGCTCCGGGACGGCGCCGCCTTCTACGGGACCGATCCGGATACGACGATCCCGGTCGAGGACGGGCTGATTCCGGGTTCGGGGGCGATCCTGGCGGCGATGGGCGCCGTCGGGGGTCGCGAGCCCGACGCGATCCTGGGCAAACCCTCGAGCGTCGCGGCCGAGGCGGCGATCGATCGCCTCGGCGCCGATCCCGGCGACGTCCTCGTCGTCGGCGACCGCCTCGACACTGACATCGCGCTCGGCGAGCGCGCCGGAATGGAGACCGCACTCGTGCTCACGGGGATCACCGACGAGGCGACCCTCGAGTCGGCGAGCGTCGAGCCCGACCACATCCTCGAGTCGCTGGGCGCGGTCGAACGGCTGCTGTAGTTCGCTCGTTCGGGCCCACATGATTCGAGGAGGAAGCCCACGACTGAACAGTAGTTGCTGATTCGATCAGGAAGACCGCGAAGGCTGGAGGAGCGTACCGGTTCTGACTTCGTGAAGA